>NZ_JBEXJK010000026.1:0-40385 GCF_040609095.1 Kitasatospora sp. NPDC004799 | reverse complement strand
GGGCGCACGCCGCCCACGCGGCGGCCCGCGAGCGCTGCGCGGCACTGGCCGCGATCGGGCAGCAGCTGACCGGGCTGGCCGGGGAACTGGCCCCGGCGCTGGACCGGTACGGGCGGATCAACCGGCTCGCCGCGCTCGCGGCCGGCACCTCGGCCGAGAACCGGCTGCGGATGCGCCTGGAGTCGTACGTCCTGGCGGCCCGGCTGGAGCAGGTCGCGGCGGCGGCCAGCGACCGGCTAGTCCGGATGTCCGGCGGGCGCTACACCCTGGTGCACAGCGACGACCGGGGCACCGGCACCAAGCGCTCGGGCCTGGCCCTGCGGGTGGTCGACGCCTGGACGGGCACCGAGCGGGACACCGCGACCCTCTCCGGCGGCGAGAGCTTCTTCGCCTCGCTCTCCCTCGCCCTCGGCCTGGCCGACGTGGTCACCGACGAGGCGGGCGGCATGCCGCTGGACACCCTCTTCATCGACGAGGGCTTCGGCACCCTGGACGAGCACGCCCTGGAGGAGGTCATGGACGTCCTGGACGGCCTGCGCGAGCGGGACCGCGCGGTCGGCATCGTCAGCCACGTGGCCGACCTGCGCAGCCGCATCCCCGCCCAGCTGCTGGTCCGCAAGGGGCGGCACGGCTCGACCCTGGCGCTGGCCGGGCGGGAGGACGCGTAGCGCCGGGCGGATCGGCTCGGGGCAGCCGAGGGGGTCAGCCCGAGCAGGCGATCCGCTGGGCCTGCTGCCACGCGCAGACCGGGCAGAGGGTGCTGCCCGGCTGGTCGGCGGGCAGCTCGGTCGGCTCGCCGCACAGCACGCAGTCGGCGCGCGGCCCGGCCGCCTCCGGGTCGTGCCGCAGCGCCGCCTCCGCTCCGCCGTCGGGCGCGAGGTCGCAGACGCCCGCTTCCTGGTTCGTACCGGTGTCGCTCATGCCGCCTTCCTACTCCGCACCCCCGCCCCGCTGCAACAGGCCCCCCGGCCTGCGCCCGGCCCGGCCCGGCCGGTCCCAGGCGGCCCCGGGCGGTTCCCGGCGGACGGACGACGGACGGACGACGGACGGACGACGGACGACGGACGACAGATGTCAGCGAACAGACTTCAGCGAACAGATTTCAGAAAACGTTCGCTGAAATCCGTCGGCTGAAATCTGTTCGCCGTCGCCCGCCGGACCGCACCCCGCCCGCCCCGCCGCCGACCGCCTCCCGCCCAGCGGCTACCGTGACCGGCATGCCCACCGACCTGCACCGACGCCTGCTCGCCGCCCGCGCCACCAACCCGTCGTACCCCGAGGTGGGCGCCACCCGGGGCGGGGGCGGGCGGCTTCCGGACGGCTACGCCCACCTGCGGCGGCGGGTCCACCTGGGGCACGGCCCGGAGGTCCTGGAGCGGGCCGGACGGTACGTCCTCGGCTGGGGCAGCCAGTTGGGCACCGGCTTCGCGGTCCACCCGGCCGGCCCGGCCCGGGAGGGCGAAACGGTACTGCTGCGGCTCAACCTGCCGGGGACCCGGTGGCCGCGGCTGGTGATCCCCTGCCGGGTGGTGTGGACGGTGGACGAGCCAGACCGGATCGGGTTCGGCTACGGGACCCTCCCCGGACACCCCGAGTGCGGCGAGGAGGCGTTCCTGGTGTCGATGGACGCCGACGGCGAGGTATGGTTCGAGGTCACCGCGTTCTCCCGGTTGTCCGCCTGGTACGCCAGGCTGGGCCGGCCGGTGGCGCTGCTCTGCCAGCACCTGGCGATCGAGCGCTACCTCGCCGCGGTGGCCGCGCACGTCCGCCGGCTCGGCTGAGGCCACCGAAACCGCCCGCCGAACAACCTCACACCCGGGCGTCAGCCGAGGAAGGACAGCCGGACCGTCCGGCGCGGGTTGTCCCCGTTGGTGTCGATCAGCACCACCGACTGCCAGATGCCGAGCGCCAGTTGGCCGCCGAGCACCGGCAGGGTGGCGTGCGGGGCGACCAGGCCCGGCACCACGTGGTCCCGGCCGTGGCCGGGGCTGCCGTGCCGGTGGCGCCAGCGGTCGTCGGCCGGCAGCAGGTCGCGCAGGGTGGCGAGGAAGTCGTCGTCGCTGCCGGAGCCGGTCTCCAGCACCGCGATCCCCGCGGTGGCGTGCGGGACGAAGACGTTGAGCAGGCCGTCGCGCCCGGCCGCCCGTTCGTCGAGGAACGCGGCGCAGCGGTCGGTGATGTCGAGCGCGACCTCGCGGCTGCCGGTGGTGATCTCGAAGGTGCTGCTCTGGAAGGTGGGGGCCGGGAATGCACCGGTCTGGGTGGAATGGTTGTTGTCCGCCATGGCGCCATCCTGTCCCAGGTCAGCGGACCGGGCGTACTCCCTCGCCGACTCGCCCTACCGGAGCGGCGAACTCGCATAAGGTGAAAGGTTCAGACCACAACGGCCCCGAACAACCGGGCCACCCGCCCGGGCACCGTCCAGACAATCACCCGGGCACACCGAAGACCCGGCGGACCGGACGGTCCACCGGGTCGGTTCCGACCGGGCGGCGGGGAGGGACCCGCGCCGCGTCGGCCGGTCAGGCCCTAGCCGCGCCCGCCGAAGAGACTCCGCCGCAGCCGACGCAGCGGCGTCAGCAGCGAGATCCGGGTGTGGCGACGGCGGGCCGTCGGGGCCCCGGCGCCGCGCGGCGTGAGTTCCCTTATCAACCCGAGCGCCTCGGCGGTGTCCACCGCCGGGAGTGCGGGCGCGCCGAGCACGGCCAGGTGTCGGTCGATCCGGCGGCCGGTCGTGCCGACACCGCACTGGACCGCCGGCACGCGGGGCCGAGTCCGCACTTGCATGTGTTCCATCAGTTTTCCCACCCCTACGAGGCGCCAGGGCCGTGAGGCGAAGACTATCCGTGACAGACGGCCTTCGCGCAACCGTCCTTGGTGTTGTGCCACCGTATCGTGCGACGTCAACTGACGAAGCACCAGGGGCGGCCCGGGCCGGTCACGACTAGGCATCAATGATGGTGCACGACCGGCCGTCCGTCACCGGGGCGGGCGGGCGCGGATACGGCGACCGAGTGCGCGGCATGCGCCCGGCGCACCGCGACACCCCGCCCCGCACCCCGCGTCGGCCCGCCCCGCAAGCGGCCCGCACGCGCGCCGCACCCCGCCTCACCGCCGCCCCCGCCGTCACGCCATCGCGCCATCGCGCCGTACCACCGTCGCCAGGTAGCCGTATCGCCGTCGCCATATAGGGGACAGCCGCCACATCGACAAAGCGATCACCATGGCGCCCGCCGAGCGACGTCCCGCCCAGCCGAAACAGGCGCGGCCGACGCCGTGACCGGATGACTTCAGGAAGTGAACACATTCGAGGGATTGACTCCCGCGAAACCTCCAAGCAATATCTGATGCACGCGCCAGTGCTCGCACCGCACTCAAGCGCGTGTTCGAGTGATGAAGAACTCCGGCTCCCGCGAGCCACTGCCGGCCGCCTCGACGCTGCGGTGGCCAGGCTCGCGCGGTGCCCGGACCGGCGGTCGGCCGTAGAGGGTCGGCCGGACCGCCACCTGACTGCCGGTGCCGCCCCGCAAGGGGCCCGGCACCGGCGGTCCCGGGTCCACCCCGGGCAAGTCCCACCCCGGGCATCCCGGACGCCCCCAGACACCCCTTCCCGGGCCCCCATCGGCCCTCGGAAGCCGCGCCCCGGACGTCCGCGCAGGTCGCACCCGGTGGATCGGTACACTCGGCCAGCGTGTCCCTCCTCCTCAGCATCGTGCTCCCGGTCCACGGCGTGGAGCGGTACCTCCCGCGCTGCCTCGACTCGCTCCTCGGCGACACCCCCGCCGAGGAGACCCGCTTCGAGGTGATCGCGGTCGACGACCTCTCCCCCGACGGCTCCGGCGCGATCCTGGACGCCTACGCCGCCCGCGACGACCGGCTGCGGGTGCTGCACCTCACCGAGAACCAGGGCCTCGGCGGCGCCCGCACCGCCGCCCTGCCGCAGGCCCGCGGCGAGTACCTCTGGTTCGTGGACAGCGACGACTGGGTGCCCGAGGGCACCGTCGGCGCCCTGCTGGACGAGCTGGCGCGGGAACGCGGCCGGGAGGCCCCCGCCGACGTGCTGATCACCGACTTCACCCACGTCTACCCGGACGGCGGGACGGAGCCGAACCCCTGGCGCCACGTGCTGACCGGCTCCCCGCTGGTCGAGGGCTGCACGCTGGCCGAGCACCCCGCGCTCTTCCAGACCGTGATGTCGGTGTGGAACAAGCTGTTCCGCCGCGCGTTCCTGGACGGCCTCGGGGTCTCCTTCGGCCGCGGCTACTACGAGGACATCTCGGTCACCTACCCGGCGCTGCTGGCCGCCGAACGGCTGCGCTACGTCGATCGCCCCTGCTACTTCTACCGGCGCGGCCGGGACGGCGCGATCACCGCCACCGCCTCCCCCAAGCACGCCGACGTGTTCGCCCAGTACGACGCGATCTTCGCCTTCCTGGACCGCCCGGACCGCCCCGGCCGGCCCGTCCCGGACGCGCTGCGCACCCTGGTCTTCGACCGGACCGTCCGCCAGGCGCTGAACGTCTACGACACCCCCGGGCTGGTCCCGACCGACCGGCGCAAGGACTTCTTCCAGCGGATCGCCCGGCACTTCGACCGCCACCGCCCGGCCGGCTACCGCTTCCCCGGCGGGGTGCGCGGCGTGCAGTACCGGCTGGCCGCCCGCGGCGCCCGGATCGCGTACGCGGAGCTGCGCCGCACCGGCCGGCTGCCGCGCGAACTCAAGCGCGGGGCAAGGGCGGTGGCGCCGGCGGTGAAGAAGGGGATGCGCAGCGGCGCCCGGTTCACCGCGTACAACGCGTTCCGCCGGCTGCCGCTGGACGACAACCTCGCGGTCTACGCGGCGTACTGGCACCGGGGTTACGCGTGCAGCCCGGCGGCGATCTACGAGAAGGCGAAGGAACTCGCCCCGCGGATCCGGGGCGTGTGGGTGGTGGAGAACCGCGCCCAGGCCGCCACGCTGCCGCCCGGGGTGCCGTACGTGATCGTCAACACCCCCGCCTACCTCAAGGCGATGGCGACCGCCAGGTATTTCGTCAACAACGTCAACTTCCCCCGCACCATGACGAAGCGGCCGGGCACGGTGCACGTCCAGACCCAGCACGGCACCCCGCTCAAGGCGATGGGCATGGACCTGCGCGACCACCCGGCGGCGGCCGAGGGAATGGACTTCGACCTGCTCCAGGAGGCCGTCGACCGCTGGGACTTCCTGGTCTCGCCCAACCCGCACACCAGCACGCACTTCGCCCGCGCCTTCCCCGGCCGGTACGAGATGCTGGACACCGGCTACCCGCGCAACGACCGGCTGGTGAACGCCACTTCGGACGAGGTCCGGGCGATGCGCGAGCGGCTCGGGCTGCGGCCGGACACCCGGGCGGTGCTGTACGCGCCGACCCACCGCGGCAGCAAGGGCGGCTACGTGCCGCTGCTGGACGTGGCGGAGCTGGCCCGGCGGCTGGGCCCGGACTTCACGCTGCTGGTGCGCACCCACTACTTCCACGCCGACGGCCCGGGCGACCTGTCGGGGGGCGGCGCGGAGTCGGCGCGGATCGTGGACGTCTCGGCGCACCCGACCGTCGAGGACCTCTACCTGGCGGCGGACGCGCTGGTGACGGACTACTCGTCGATGATGTTCGACTACGCGGTGCTGGACCGGCCGGTGGTGATCTTCGCTCCGGACTGGGAGGAGTACCAGCGGGAGCGCGGCGTCTACTTCGACCTGTTCGCGGAGCCGCCGGGCGCGGTCACGGTGGACGCGGACGGCCTGGCGCGGGCGCTGCTGGCGGGCGACCCGGAGCCGGCGGCGCGGGCGCGGTTCCGGGCGAAGTTCTGCGTCTGGGACGACGGCGGGGCCGCGGAGCGGGTGGTGCGCCGGGTGTTCCCAGTGGAGAAGTAGCAGCCCCGGCACGGAATCCGCGGCTACCGGCACGGCCCCCGGGACGGAACCGGCGGACCCTCCGGAACCGGCGGAGCCTCCGGACGGGGCCGGTGCCGCCGGTACGGCGACCGGCCCCGTCGGCGCGGGCTCAGCGCCGGCGGGCGGCCAGGAACTCCTCGAAGGTCAGCACGCCGTCGTGGTCGGTGTCCATGCTGTGGATCAGCGCCTCGGCCATCGAGAGGGTGACGTCGTGGTCGCCCATCTCGTTGGCGGCCAGGGCGTACTCGGCCGCGGTGATCCGGCCGTCACCGTCCTTGTCGAAGCGGTCGAAAAAGGCCTTGATCGCCTCGGTGGTCTCCATCGTTCCCTCCTGGGTACTGCGGGGTGTCGCTCGGTTCGGACGGCCGTACACTACCCGGCCGTGGCGCGCGCCACGGTCGCCGGGAGTGGACGTGCGCGGGGGTGGGTGTCGTAGTCTGCGGATCTGATTGCAGGCCCGGGCTCCTCCCGGGCGGTCGTTCGTCCAGGGAGGGAATCGTGCTCGACCTCGTCACCAAGTTGGTGCTGAAACCGGTATCGCGGGGGATCTGGCGGCCGGTCATCGAGGGAATCGAGAACGTGCCGCGCAAGGGCGGGGTGATCCTCGCCAGCAACCACCTGTCCTTCATCGACAGCGTGGTGATCCCGCTGACCGCCCCGCGCCGGGTGCACTTCCTCGCCAAGGCCGAGTACTTCACCGGCACCGGGTTCAAGGGCCGGCTCTCCAAGGGCTTCTTCGAGGCGATCGGCGCGGTGCCGGTCGAGCGCGGCACCTACCGTTCCGCCCAGGCCTCGCTGGAGTCGGCGCTGGAGATCCTGGAGGACGGCAAGGCCTTCGGCATCTACCCCGAGGGCACCCGCTCGCTGGACGGCCGGCTCTACCGGGGCAAGACGGGCGTCGCCTGGCTCGCGCTGACCGCGGGCGTGCCCGTGGTGCCGGTGGCGCTGGAGGGTCCGGAGCAGATCCTGCCGGTGGGCAAGCGGGTGCCCCGGCTGAAGAAGGTGACGGTCCGTTTCGGCGAGCCGCTGCACTTCGACGAGCTGCACGGGCAGGCCCGCTCGCTGAAGGCCCGTCGGCAGGTGACCGACGAGGTGATGGCGGCCATCCAGCGGCTCTCCGGCCAGGAGGTCGCGGAGAACTACAACGAGGTCCCGAAGGCGGCCTGACCGCCGCTCCGCGGTCGGCGTGACGGGCCCGGACGACGGCCCGGGTTCGTCACGCCTGCCCGAGCGCGGCCGGTTCCGGCCGGCCGACGGCCTCCGGCACCTCCCGGCGCAGCAGCGCCGCGTAGCGCCCGTCCAGCGCCACCAGTTCCTCGTGGGTGCCGAGTTCGACCACCTCGCCGCGGTCCAGGACGGCGATCTGGTCGGCACCGCGGACGGTGGAGAGCCGGTGCGCGACGGTGATGGTGGTGCGGCCGGCGGCCAGGGTGTCGACGGCCTGCTGGACGGCGTGCTCGGTGCGGTTGTCGAGCGCGCTGGTGGCCTCGTCGAGGATGAGCACCGGCGGATTGCGCAGGATCGTCCGGGCGAGCGCGAGGCGCTGCTTCTCGCCGCCGGAGAAGCGGTAGCCGCGCTCGCCGACCAGGGTGTCGTAGCCGTCCGGGAGGGCGGCGATGGTGTCGTGGATCTGCGCGGCCCGGGCGGCCTCGACCAGTTCGGCGTCGCTGGCGCCCGGCTTGGCGAAGCGCAGGTTCTCGGCGACCGAGGCGTGAAAGAGGTAGGTCTCCTGGGAGACCACGCCGACCGCGCGGGCCAGGGTCTCGAAGGACAGCTCGCGCACGTCCACGCCGTCCAGGGTGACCCGTCCGCCGGTGACGTCGTACAGCCGCGGGACGAGGTAGCTGAGGGTGGTCTTGCCCGAGCCGGTCTCACCGACCACGGCCAGTGAGCTCCCGGCCGGGACGTGGAGGTCGACGCCGGCCAGGGTCGGGCGCTCCTGAGCGGGGTCGTAGCGGAAGTCCACGCCCTTGAAGCGGACCTCGCCGCGGACGTCGGCCAGGGTGACCGGGTCGGCCGGCTCGTCGATCTCCACCGGCAGGTCGAGGTACTCGAAGATGCGCTGGAAGAGCGCGAGCGAGGTCTGCACGTCCACGCCGGTGGAGAGCAGGCTGACGGTCGGGCGGAACAGGCCCTGCTGGAGGGTGACGAAGGCGACCAGGGTGCCGACCGAGACGATCGGCGCGCCGGCGGCGGAGGTCAGCCCGGCGGCCCAGTAGATCAGCGCGGGCATCGCGGCCATCACGATCTGGATGGTGTTCATCCGCCAGCGCCCGGCCATGCTGGCCCGCACCTCCAGGTCGGCGAGCCGGTCGGACTGCTCGGTGAACTCGCGGGCGAGCGAGCCGGAGCGGCCCATCGTGCGGCCGAGCAGGATGCCGCTGACCGAGAGCGACTCCTGGACCGCCGAGCTCATCGCGGCCAGCTGCTGCTGCCGCTCGGTGGTGATCCTCTTGCGCTCCTGGCCGACCCGGCGGCTGATCCAGACGAACAGCGGGAGCAGCAGCAGCGAGACGACGGTCAGCCGCCAGTCGAGGGCCACCATGGCGACGACGGAGGCGACCACCGCGGTCAGGTTGGAGACCAGGCTGGTCGCGGTGGACGTCACGGTGGACTGCATGCCGCCGATGTCGTTGGCGATCCGGGACTGCACCTCGCCGGTGCGGGTGCGGGTGAAGAAGGCCAGCGACTGCCGCTGGAGGTGGCCGTAGACGGCGGTGCGCAGGTCGTGCATCACGCGCTGGCCGACGGTGGTGGAGATCAGCGTCTGGAGGACGTTGAAGATGCTGTTCACCACGGCGGTCAGGATCATCCCGAGCGCGAGCAGGCTGAGCAGCCCGGTGCGGCCCTGCGGGATGGCGGTGTCCAGGACGGCCCTGAGCAGGAACGGCGAGACGACCGAGACCACGGCGGAGGCGGCGACCAGCAGCCCGACGGCTGTCAGGCGGCCCCGGTAGGGGCGGAAGAGCGCGAGGATGCGGCGCCACTCGGCGGGTGGGCGGGGTTCGCCCTCGGGGCGGTCGGGCGGGGTCCAGGCGATGGCGGTGGGCCTCAAGGACGGGCCTCCCAGGGTGGGGCGGTCGGTCGGGCGGTCGGGCTGGGATCAGCATAGCGAGGATAGCTCATAGTTAGACAAGCTAATAGTGAGGGATGCTCTATTCCTCGCCCCGCGCCGCCCTCGACCCGCACCGCCCGCACCGTCCGCGCCCGTGCGCCCGCGCGCCCCTGCGCCCGTGCGCCCGACCGCCCCCGCCGTCAGTTGCTCCGGTAGGTGCGCGCCGCCTCCGAGGAGATCCCGCCGAGCTTGCCGGCGGGCAGCACCCGGGCGACGGCCACCGCGGCCTTGTACCGCTTGCCCGGCACGGAGACGGACCGCCCGCGCGCCAGGTCGCGCATCGCCTCGTCCACCACCCGCTCCGCGGAGAGCCAGGACCAGGAGGGGATGTTGCCCGTACCCATGCCGGCCCGCTCGTGGAACTCGGTGCGGGTGAAGCCCGGGCAGAGCGCCATCATCCGCACGCCCGTCCCGCCGAGGTCGCGCAGCACGCCCTGGGTGAAGCTGACCACCCAGGCCTTGCTCGCGCCGTACGTGCCGCGCGGCAGGAAGGCGGCCACCGAGGCGACGTTGACGATCGCGCCGCGGCCGCGCTCCCGCATGCCGGGCAGGGCGGCCGTGGTCAGCCGCAGGACCGCCTCGATGTGCACCTTCAGCATGGCCAGCTCGTCCTGGAGCGGGACGGTCCCGAAGGCCCCCTTGTTGCCGAAGCCGGCGTTGTTCACCAGGAGGTCGACCGGGCGGGCGGAGTCGGCGAGCCGGGCCTCCACCGCGCCGATGCCCTCCTCGGTCGCGAGGTCGGCGGTCAGCACCTCCGTCTCGATGCCGTACCTGCCGTGCAGGTCGGCGGCGGCGCGCTCGAGGCGCTCGGTGTCCCGGGCCACCAGGACGAGCTGGTAGCCGCTGCGGGCGAGCCGGCGGGCGAAGGCGGCTCCGATGCCGGCGGTCGCGCCGGTGATCAAGGCTGTGGTCATGCCCCCGACCGTACCGACTCCCCGCATCCGGGCCCACACCGAGGGCAACGTCCCAGCTCAGCGGACTGGGGATGCATATCCCTGAGGAGGCTCGTAATGTCGAACAGGGGCACCGTCCGACCGGGCGGTGAAATCCAGATGAGGAGGCACATCTGATGCTTACTCAGTTCCGGACCGAAACCGCTTCGACGTCACGCAGTGCGACGCTCGAGGCCGAAACACTCGCGAGCCTGATGGTGGAGGACGAGGCCGTCGTGTCCGACGCGCCCACGTACCTGCCCGAGGCCGCCGGCGCGGTGCTGCTCGCCGCCCTGCTGCTCCTCTCGCCGAAGGGCCCCAAGGAGAAGCCGACCCGGTAGGCCGGCTTCTCCCCTGTCGGGCCTCGTGCCCGTGACCAACCCTCCTGAAGGGGGACCCGATCGCCATGCCAACCGCCGAGACCCCTCTCCGTGACGAGTACGCCGCGGCGGTCGAGCGGGTGGCGGACCGGACCCTCGCCGTCCTCCGGGACGGCGAGGGCACGGCCGCACTCGCGGACCCCGACAGCCTCGTGCCCCGCCCGCTGCTGGCCGCGGTACGGGTGCTCGGCGCGGACGTCTTCGCCCCGCAGCTGCTCACCGGCGCGGAGCCCGACGGCACCACCGCCGCGCTGCTGGCCGAGGCACGCGTGGCCTTCCCCGCACCCGCCCCCTCCTCCGCGGAGGCCGCGCTGGTGATCTCCTGGCAGGACTGGGCGGCCGCCCAGGTCCTCGCCCGCACGCCGTACGGGGCGGCCGTGCGACCGCCCGCCGTGCTGTCCGACCCGGACGAGGTCGGCTGGCAGGCCTGGTCGAAGCGGATGGCCCAGCTGTCCTCGCTGGCGCTGCCGACGCTCGACGGCCCGATGCACGACGCCGCCCGCACCCACACCCTGGCCCTGGCCCGCGGCACCGTCCGCTGCATGCTCCGGCGCGACCCCACCACCGCCGTCCGGCTCGCCCGCTGGCTCGCCTGGGTCGGCGCCGAGGGCCGGCCGCTCCGGCTGGAGATCGAACCCGTCCTGGACCGGATCCGCCTGGCCGGCGACGGAACCTCCCGGTCCGTCCTCGAACTCACCATTGCCCAGTGCCTGTTGAACGGGGCGACGAGATGACCGACACCGAGGTGCTCGCCACCGCCCAACAGCTCGGCTCCCGGTCACTGGCCTGGCTGCACTCCGGCTACCAGCGGGGCTACAGCCGGCTGGAGGAGAGCACGATCGTCGACCTGGCCGACCCCGAAGACGTCTACAAGCCGCTCTGCGAGGCCGCCCTGGCCTCCTCCCTGGTCCTGCGCGACGGCGTCACCGGCCCGCACGACGCCCGTCTCGCGCGCGAACTGCTCGAAGCCGCCTGGGCCCAGCTGGGCGAGGGCGACCTGCTGCTCGAACGGCAGCTGCGGCACGTCACCCTCGTCGACCCGCTGGAGACGTACGGCCACTTCGCCCGGTCCGGATACCGCCACGCCGCCATGGAGGAACTGCTCACCTCGATCGGCCGGCTCCGGGCCGTGCACGCCGTCGAGATCCAGGGCAGCCGCCACCTCGCCCTCGCCAACGCCCGCCGGATCGCGGGCCTCGAACCCCGGCCGGACTTCGCCAAGCTGGCCCGGAACACCTGGCTCGGCGCCCTCCCCGAGCCGTGGACCATCGCCTGGGTGATCGCCTACCAGGTCACCCACACCGTCTTCCACCTCACCGACTGGGGCGCCCGGCCCGAGTGCCTGCCCGAGCCGATGCGCGACTACCTGCGCGACTGGCTGCCGGTCTGGCTCGACATCTGGCTGGAGATCGAGCAGTGGGACCTCGCCGGCGAGCTGCTCATCGTGGACTCCTGCATCGGCGAGCCGGTCACCGGCCGAGCCGGCTGGGACGCGCTGACCGCGGCCCAGCAGCCCGACGGGATGATCAAGTGCGAGGGCTCCGCTCCCGACAACGACGACCCGGAGGAGGACTTCCGCCAGCACTGCCACACCGCGGTGGTCGGGGTCGTGGCCGCCACCGTCACGCTCTCCCGGGCGCTCGGCGGCACACCGGTGGCCCCTTGAGCGGGCCGGACGCGAGCGGACCCGGCGCGAGCGGGCCGGGTGCGAGCAGGCCAGGCGCGTACGGACCCGGCGCGAGCGGGCCGGGTCCGCGCGCCCTGGACGCCGCGGTCGCGGCGGTGGTGCGGGCTGCCCGGCCCTACGCCACCGCCGTGACGGTCGCCCTCATCCACGGGGACCGGGCGGACGTGCGCTGCTTCGGGCGGACCGGACGCAGCCCGGCCGCGCCGCCCTGCACCCCCGACACCGTCTTCGAACTCGGCTCCGTCAGCAAGACGTTCACCGCGCTGCTGCTCGCGGAGATGGTCGCGCGCGGTGAACTCTGCCTGGACGACCCGGTCGAGCGCCGGCTGCCGCGGTGCTGGCGCGCGGCGAAGGTCCGGTCGGCGGAACCCATCCGACTGCTCCACCTGGCCACCCACACCTCGGGCCTGCCCGGGCTCCCCCCGGGCCTGCTCGCGAGGGCCGTACCGGCCTGGTTCAGCAACCCGTACGAGACGTACGGCGACGAGCAGTTGAGGGATGGACTTGCCCGAACCACCGTACGGGGAAAGCCCGGTAGCCGGTACGCGTACTCCAACTACGGTGTCGGACTGCTCGGTCGGGTGCTCGCCGAGACGGGTGGGCTGCCGTACGGGGAGCTGCTCACCGAACGGGTCTGCCGCCCCCTCGGCCTGCGGTCCACGACCTGCGCCCCGGACCCGCCGGGCCGGGCCATCGGCTACCGGCACGGACGGGCGCTCCCGCCCTGGCGGATCCCCGGACTGCCGGGGGCCGGCGCCGTCCGGGCCGACGGGGCCGACCTGCTGCGCTACCTCCGGGCCCACCTGGACGGCGGGCCGCCGACCGGCCCCGGCGCCGCACGGTCGACGGCCCCGGGCGGTGGGCTGGGAGCCGCCCTGCGGGACGTCCAGCGGCTGCGGTTGCGGCTGCCGCACTCGACCGACCGGATCGGCCTGGTGTGGATGCACCGCCGCTCGGGCGACCGCGACCTCTACTTCCACAGCGGCGGCACCCGGGGGTTCACCGCGTTCGTGGGATTCTCGCCGGACGGTCCGGCGGCCGTCGCGGCCGTGGCCAACACCGCTCCGGCCCTCGACGGCCGGTTCGTCCAGGCCGGGTACGAGCTCCTGCGGACCGCCGGCCGTACGGCGTAGCCGGGTGCGTCCTGAGCGACGACGGCCCCTGAGGAGAGCGGCCTCGGACCACGGCTACCTCTGACCACGGCGGCCTCAGACCGCCACGGCCTTCGCGCGGTCAGCGGCGATGTGCACGGCGAGGCCGGCGAGGACGGTGCCCATCGCGTAGCGCTGGATCCGCAGCCAGCCGGGGCGGCGGTTGAGGAAGGCCGCGATGCCGCCCGCGCTCACCGCGATCAGGCCGTTGACGGTGATCGCGATCGCGATCTGGACCAGGCCCAGCAGCAGGCTCTGCACGGCGACGTGACCGCGCTCCGGGGCCACGAACTGGGGCAGCAGCGAGATGTACATGATGGCGATCTTGGGGTTGAGCAGGCAGGTCAGGAAGCCCATGACGAACAGCCGGCGCGGCGGGTCCGGCGGCAGCTGCTGCGGGGCGAAGACCGCCGTGCCGCCCGGCTTGACCGCCTTCCAGGCCAGCCAGAGCAGGTACCCGGCGCCGGCCAGCTTGATCACGGTGTAGAGGGCGGGCACCACCGAGAACACCGCGGCCACCCCCGCCGTCACCGCGACCAGGTAGACCAGGAAGCCGGCCGCGACCCCGGTCAGCGAGATCAGCCCGGCGCGGCGGCCCTGCGCGATCGAGCGGGAGACCAGGTAGATCATGTTCGGCCCGGGCGACAGCACCATGCCCAGCGCCACGGCGGCGATCCCGAGCACGGCCCGGCCGTCCACGGCGGATGTCAACGCGTCCATGCGAGGAGGCTAGGCCGGGCCATCAGGTCGATGCAATGATGACTTTGCACTCGGTGCAATGTGGGCGGGCCGCTGTGCCTGCCGTTGCGAGGGACCGCTGGAGGGCCGACCGCCATGGACGACTACCGCCTGATCGCCGACCGGATCGCCGCCGAGATCGCGGACGGGCGGCTGCGGCCCGGCCAGCAGCTGCCCACCCAGCGCGCGTTCGCCCGCGGCCGGGGCATCGCGAACTCGACGGCGGGGCGCGTCTACCGGGAGCTGGCCCGGCGCGGGCTGACCGTCGGGGAGGTCGGGCGCGGGACCTTCGTCCGGGCCGGGCGGGCACCGGACGGCGCCCGGGTGGCGCTCGCGGAGCCCGCGGCCGCCCCGGTGGACCTGGAGCTCAACTACCCCTCCGTCCCCGGGCAGGCCGAGCTGCTGGCGGGCGGGCTGGCGCCGCTGCTGCGGCCGGACGCGCTGGGCGACGCCCTGCGGCCGGTCGGCGCGGCCGGGACGGCGGCGGCCCGGCGGGCCTTCGCGGGGCTGGTGTCGGCCGGTGCCCGGGAGGTCAGTGCCCGGGAGGTCGGGCCGGAGCGGCTGCTGTTCGCCGGCAACGGGCGGCAGGCCATCGCCGGGGCGCTGTCCGCACTGGTGCCGCCCGGGCAGCGGCTGGGCGTGGAGGAGCTGACCTATCCGGTGGTCCGGGCGGTGGCGGAGCGGCTGGGCATCACGCTGGTTCCGCTGGCGGTGGACGAGCACGGACTGCTGCCGGACGCCGTGGCGGCCGCCCACCGGGCCGGGCCGCTGAGCGCGGTGTACGTGCAGCCGCGCCTGCAGAACCCGCTCGGCGTGAGCCTGCCGCCGGAGCGGGCGGCGGCGCTGGTGGCGGAGCTGCGGCGGCTCGACCTGCCGGTGGTCGAGGACGCCATCTGGTCCTTCCTGCGGCCCGACCTGGCGCCGCTGGCCGCGCTCGCACCGGAGCGCACCGTGCTCGTGGACAGCCTCTCCAAACGGCTCGCACCGGGGCTGACCACCGGGTTCGCGGTCGTCCCGGCGGCGCTGCGCGAGCGGGTGGCGGGGGCACTGCGCGCGGGCGGGTGGGCGCCGAGCGGCTTCGCGCTGGAGGCGGCGGTGCGCTGGATCGGGGACGGCACGCTGGCGGCTGTGGAGACGGCGAAGCGGGCCGACGCGACGGCCCGGCAGCTGCTGGCGCGCGAGGTGCTGACGGGGCAGCGGCTGCGGTCCGACCCGTGCTCGTACTACCTGTGGTGGGAGCTGCCGACGGGCCAGCGAGCGGAGACCTTCGTCGCGGAGGCCGCGCGCGCCGGGATCTCGGTCACGCCCGCGGCGGCCTTCGCCGTCGACCCCCGGCGCTCGCCCTCCGCCGTCCGGGTCGGGCTCGCTTCACCGCCGCTGCCGGTGCTGGCGCGGGCGCTGGAGACGCTGGCGGGGATCGCGGCGGGCGGCGGGGCAGCGGACAGCTGACAACCGACAGATGACAGATTTCATCATCTGTCATCTGTCATCTGTTCGCTGAAATCTGTCCGCTGTCCGCCGCTGTGGTCACCCGTCACCCGTCACCCGTCAGCCGTCAGTCCCCCGCCCCGGTCCGGCTCCCCCGGACCGCCGTGTCCGCCGCGCCCCCGGCACCGACGGCGCGCAGGCGGCTCGCGGCGGTGGCGGCGAGCTGCGGCGCCAGCCGGGCCACGTCGCGGGAGCCGGCCACGGCGATCAGGGTCGGCAGCAGCCAGCGGACCGGCTGCATCCCGCGCAGCCAGGCCTGCGCGTAGACGTGGGCGGACCGGCGGGCGATCCCGGCGACGATCCGGTCCACCGCGGGCTCCAGCGGATACGTCTTGTTCGCCGGCCACGGCAGCCGGGAGCGCATCTGCTTCAGCACGGCGTCCTGGTCGGCCCCGCGCACCATGTCCGTGTCGGTCCAACTCAGATACCCGACACCGACCTTGACCCCCTGGTAGGCCACTTCGGCGCGGATCGAGTGGGCGAAGGCCTCGACCCCGGACTTGCTGGCGCAGTACGCGCTCATCAGCGGCGCGGGGGTCAGCGCGGCGAGCGAGGCGATCTGGAGCAGGTACCCGCGGCTCTCGACGAGTGCCGGCAGGAAGGCCCGCGCGGTGGCCACGCTGCCGAGCAGGTTGACCTCGATGACCCGGCTGAACGCCCGGTGGTCGCTGTCGGTCAGCGGCCCGCCGATGGCGATCCCCGCGTTGGCGACCACGGTGTCGATCCGCCCGTAGTGCTCCTGGATCCGCCGGGCGGTGGACTCGAGCGCGTCGAGGTCGGTGACGTCCACCTCCCAGCTGGTCGCGGACGGGCCGCACTGCGCGGCGACCGCCTTCAGCTCCTCCGGCTCCAGCCCCAGCAGCGCCACCTTGGCTCCGCGCCGGGCGAGCTTGCGGGCCAACGAGGCGCCGACGCCGCGCGCGGCCCCGGTGACGACGACCACCTGCGCGGACAGCGGCGGGATGGCGTTCATATGACGGCGGTCCTCTCGTCGGCGGAAGCGGAAGCGGGCGCGGCAGGAGCAGCGGCAGCGGCAGCGGCAGCGGCAGCGGCGGCAGCAGGGTCGGCGGCAGGCGCGGCCGTCAGGTAGGCGGAGGCCATCCGGTGGATCTCGGCGGCGACCTCCTCCGGACGCTCCAGCGGCGCCATGTGGCCGACCCCGGGAAGCAGCAACAGCCCCTGCGGGTCCTGGAGTTCGGCGACGATCCGATGGGCCAGCACCGGCGGGGTCAGCCGGTCGTCGGTGCCGACCACCACCGCGGTGGGCGCGGCGAGCCGGGCGAGCCCGGCGTGGACGTCCAGCCGGTCCAGCACCGCGGCCCAGTTGGCGCGGACCGCGGTCGGGCAGGCGTGCACGATCCGGGCCGTCGCCTCGACCTGGCCGGCGGGCGAACCGGGGCCCATGGTCGCGTACTTGAGCGCCGCCCGGCTGACCGGGGAGACCGGCCCGAGCGGCATCCGGGAGCGCAGCAGCAGCCGGTGCAGGAAACGCCGCAGGCCCCGGGCGCGTACGGCCGGCGGCAGGACGTTGAGCGCGGCCACCAGATCACCCGGACCGGTGGAGACCAGGACGGTCGCGGCGGTGCGCTCGGCGACCTCGGGACGGCCGCCGGCGGCCATGATGGTCATCCCGCCCATGCTGTGCCCGGCCAGCACGGCCCGCTCGCCCGCCGGAACGGTCCGCGCGAGCACGGCGGACAGGTCCTCGGCGAGCGCCCTGGTCGAGTACCGGGCCCGGCTCGGCGGGATCTCGCTGTGCCCGTGGCCGCGCTGGTCGTACGCCACCACCCGGTAGCGGTCGGCCAGTCGGCGGATCACCGGGGCCCAGAAGGCGGTCGAGCAGGTCCAGCCGTGCGCGAGCACCACGGTGGGCGCGCCGGGCCGGCCGTGCACCTCGACGTGCAACCGGATGCCGTCCGCCGACCGGACGCTCAACTCCTCCGCCGGAACCGGCGGTTCGTACTCCTCGGGCAGACGGACGCCACTCACGCGGAGACCTCCTGGACGGTGCGGGCGGCCGTCGGTGCGGCACGCATGATCAGCTCGTACTCGCCGAGGTCGACCTTGCGGGTGGCCCGGCGGAACGAGGTGGTGGACCCGGGCCAGAGCACGGTGTTCTTGCCGCTCGGGTCGAGGTACCAGCTGAGGCAGCCGCCGGTGGTCCACACGGTGCGGTCCATCCGGTGCTGGAGTTCGAGGTTCCACTGCCGCTGGGCCCGCGCGGTGGGCTGCATCGCGGCGGCGCCGATCGAACCGAGCGTGGTCAACGCGTCGATCATGTAGTTCAGTTGGGACTCGATCATCAGGATCATCGAGCTGTTGCCGAGGCCGGTGTTGGGCCCGATGACGAAGAAGAGGTTCGGGAAGCCGTGCACGGTCGAGCCGCGCAGCGCCTCCATGCCGCCCTTCCACTCCTCGGCGAGGCTGGTGCCGTTGACGCCGAACACCCGGTCGCCGATGGGCATGTCGGTGACGTGGAAGCCGGTGCCGAAGACGATGGCGTCCACCTCGTGCTCGCTGCCGTCGGCCGCGACCAGCGTGGAGCCGCGCAGTTCGCGCAGACCGGAGGAGACGACCTCGGTGTTGGCCGCCGCGAGCGCCGGGTAGTAGGTGTTGCTGAGCAGGATGCGCTTGCAGCCGATCCGGTAGTCCGGGGTCAGCTTGGCGCGCAGCGCCGGGTCGGCGACGCCCTGGGCGAGGTGGCGCTCGGCGAGCTGCTGGACCAGGCGCAGCAGTCCGGGGCGGCGCACGAACGCGTCCACCTGCAGCTCGCGGAGAGCGAACAGGGCGCCGCGGCGGATCTTCGCGGTGACCGGCAGGCGGCCGTGCAGCCACTTCTCCAGCTCGGTGATCTCGCGGTCGCGGCGCGGCAGCACCCAGGCCGGGGTGCGCTGGAAGACCGTCAGCTTGCCGACCCGGGGCTGGATCGACGGGACGATCTGGGCGGCGGAGGCGCCGGTGCCGACCATCGCGACGCGCTTGCCGGTCAGGTCGAAGTCGTGGTCCCAGCGGGAGGAGTGGAACACCTTGCCGGGGAAGCCGCCCAGTCCGGGCAGGTCGGGGATCTGCGGGTCGGCGAGCGGTCCGGCGGCCGAGACGATGGCGTCGGCGGTCCACTGGCCGGCCGAGGTGGTGATCCGCCAGCGGGTCTGCTCGACCTCCCAACGGGCCTCCAGCACTTCGGTGTTGAAGCGCAGGTGGGGGCGGAGGCCGAAGACGGTGGCGACCTTCTCCAGGTAGGCGCGGATGTCCGGCTGGCCGGAGAAGCTGCGCGGCCAGTCGGGGTTGGGCGCGAAGGAGAAGGAGTAGAGGTGCGAGGGCACGTCGCAGGCGCAGCCGGGGTAGCTGTTGTCGCGCCAGGTGCCGCCGACCGAGTCGGCCCGCTCCAGGACCACGAAGTCGGTGATCCCGGCGCGGCGCAGTCGGACCGCGGCGCCGAGGCCGCCGAAGCCGGAGCCGATCACCGCCACCCGGACGTGCGGGACGGGCTCCTGCGCAGCGGTGGCGTCGGTCGCCGCGGACGCGTCGGAGCGGGGGCGCTTGCTGCTGGGTGCCATGCGGCAAAACCTCCTGAGGGTGGGACGGTGATCGTCGCGCTCTCCCGGGGCCGCGACCCCGGGACCCCGGGGGTCCGCCTCCGGGACCCTGCCAATCGCGCCAGTAATCACTGGCATGGTTGGCAGGGTAGCCCTTGCCGACACCGGAGGGAAGAAGCGCGACGGCTCCGATTCGGGGAGCCTTCCGAGCCGGCGGTCCTATGCTGATCGCCGTGGACAAGGTCAGAGCTGCTGCGGGCGACAGAAAACGCGAGTACCGGGTGGAGGAACTGGCCGAGGCCGCCGGCATCACCACCCGCACCCTGCGCTTCTACCGCGAGCGCAAACTGCTGCAGCCGCCCCGCAAGGAGGGCCGCATCGCCTGGTACGGCGAGGAGCACCTGGCCCGGCTGCGGATGATCGGCGAGCTCCTCGAACGCGGCCACACCCTGGGCGGCATCGCCGAGCTGATCGGCGCCGGCGAGAGCGGGCGGGACGTCGCCGAACTGATCGGGCTGGAGGCGGCGATCGTCGCGCCGTGGTCCGACGAGACCCCGGTGCACCTGGACTGGGAGGAGCTGAAGACCGCCTTCGGCGACCAGCTCACCGAGGAGAACACCGCCGAGTCGATCGCCCAGGGCTACATCACCGTCGGGGAGGACGGCGTCACCCACGTCAGCCGCCGGCTGATGGACGCCACCACCGAGCTGGTGGCGGAGGGGGTTCCGCTGGCGGTGGTGCTGGAGGCCAGCCGGCGCACCCAGGAGCACGTGGACGCCATCGCCGAGATCTTCATCGAGGTGGTCAGCGAGCACCTGCTCAGCGCCCTGGCCGCCGACACCCCGCTGCCGCCCGGCGAGGCGGCCCGGCTCACCGAGCGCATCCTGCGGGTGCGGCCGCTGGCGCGGACGGTCGCGGACGCCCAGTTCACCCTCGCGATGGACCGGCGGGTGCACGTCGAGTACGCCGAACTCCTGCGCCAGCGGCGGGAGAACGGTTCCGAGGCGTAGCCGGGCCGCCGGGCGGGCAGGGATTCCGGCGCCCCGCCCGCACGTTGGAGGTGCCGCCGATGCCCCGACCGCTCAGCCGCCGCGCCGCTCTCGGCCTCGCCGCCGGACTCGCCCCGGGGCTCGCGCTCACCGCGTGCGGCTCCGGCTCCACGGCGCCGAGCGCCGGTCCGTCCGGCTCCGGCGGCAGCCGGACGGTCCGGCACGCGCGCGGCGAGAGCACCGTGCCGGCGCGGGCGAGCCGGGTGGTGGTCCTGGACACCGACGCGCTGGACTCGGTGGTCACCCTCGGCCTCGGCCCGGTCGGCGCGACCACCGTCACCGCGGGCGCGCCCTTCCCCGCCTATCTGCCAGCGGAGCGGCTGGCCGGGACGAAGCCCGTCGGGGCCATCGGCCAGCCCAGCCTGGAGGCGATCGCGGCACTGCGGCCGGACCTCATCCTGAGCAACCGGGTCCGCGACGACAAGCGGTACGACGAGCTGTCGAAGATCGCGCCGACGGTGCTCTCCAGGACCACCGGGCCGACCTGGCAGGAGAACGTCCGGCTGCATGCCGAGGCGCTGGGCCGGCAGGCCGAGGCCGACGCGGCGGACGCGGCGTACCGGGCGAAGCTGCGGGACCTGGTCACCGCGCTCGGCGGACCGGCCAGGGCGGCGGCCACCCGGGTCGAGATGGCCCGCTTCCTGGCGGGCGCGCCGACCAGGCTGTACCTGAACGACACCTTCGTCGGCTCGCTGTTCAAGGACCTCGGGCTCGGGCGGCCCGCCAACCAGGACAAGCCCGGGTTCTCGATGGAGATCAGCCCCGAGCAGGTGGACCAGGCGGCGGCCGACGTCATCTTCTACTCGGTGTACGGGGACGCGGCCAAGTCCGACCAGGGGAGGATCACCGAGGGGGCGCTCTGGAAGAACCTGGACGCCGTCCGCAGCGGGCGGGTGTTCCGGGTGGACGACAACCTGTGGATGCTCGGCATCGGCTACACCGGGGCCGGGCTGATCCTGGACGAGATCCGCAGGGACCTGGTGCCGGCCGGTGGGTGACGGATGACGGGCGACAGGTTTCAGACGACAGATAACAGATGACAGATGATGAAATCTGTCATCTGAAATCCGTCACCCGTCCGCCCGCCGCGCGCACCGCCCGCCCGTCACCCCCGCGCGTACCGCCCCGGCCGCAGCCGACCGGTGCACGCGAGGAACGCCACGAAGCCGCCGAGTACGATCCAGCCGGGCCAGCCCGCCAGCGACATGGTGAGCGGGTCCAGCTCGGCGTCCGGTTCCGCGAACTCCCGGACCATCGACACGCTCATGCTGCTCGCGAAGGCGTGCGCCAGCACCGCCGGGACCACCGACCCCGAGCGCAGCCTCAGCCAGGTGAAGACCGGCAGGACGAGCACACAGCTCACCGTCAGCGCCGGCACCGCCAGGTACCAGGGCCGTCCCGGATACTGCCCGCCCATCAGCAGCGTCGGCAGGTGCCAGAGCGCGAAGGCCGTCCCGGTGAGCAGGTACGCCCGCACCAGCGCCGCCGTGCCACCCCCGGGCCGGAGCAGCCGGGGGAACAGGAAGCCCTGCCAGCCGATCTCCTCACCGAAGAACAGCGGGAGCGAGAGCACCATCCCGATCAGGCCCTGGACTGCCCACGATCCGACCCGCCCCGCGTCCAGCGAGCCGAAGCCGGCGAACGGGTAGCCGCCCACCAGCGCACCGAGCACCAGCGTCGCGGCCGTCAGTCCGCCGAGCACCCCGAGCGGCAGCAGGCAGGCCCGAACCGCCCGGGCCCACGGCCGGGGCAGGCGCAGCGCCAGCGCCTCCCGCACCGCACCGCCGCGCTCGACGAAGCGCACCACGAGCAGCGCCGCCAGTGCCGGGGCCAGCATGGCGGCCCCGATGCAGAGCTGCTCCAGCGTGCCGACCTCCTCCCGGGCGTCGGCGCGCCGGTAGCCGTCGGCGAGCAGCGGCGTCATGGCCGCCCACATCCCGGCACAGGCGAGCACCAGGTAGACCAGCAGTCCGCGCCGCCGCGCGGCGCTCGGCGGGGTTCGTGTCAGAAGCGTCATGCCGGGGACGCTACGGAACCGGAGGTCCACGCCGGAACCAAGTGCACTACCGGTCCCGGGAGTTGTCCACTACCACGCCGATGGTCGAGTTTTCTGGGTGTACGGCGGCCGACTGGAGGTGCTACCGCGCGCCCCGCGCTCCGTCGACCACCACTCCCCGCGCCATGAACCACCACGGAAGCTGCACAGGAAAGAGAATTGACGTATCGTCAGGCCTCACACAGCGGGGGCGACGGTGGTCCGCTCACCGTCGCCCCCGCCGTACTCCCCGCCGGCCGGCACACCACGGCCCTCGGGGCCTCCGCACCCCGCCAGGCCCGGGCGGCCCACCCCGCTCCGGGCCCTGGGCTCCATCGGCCCCGCGCCCGGATCAGGCCGTACTCGGCTCGTCTGACGGGTGGTTGCCTGCTAGTTCACTGACGTCATCCCAGCCGCCGGGACCGCAGCTCCGCGAGCCGCCGCTCCAGGCCGGCCCGGCAGGCCGGCCACTCCTCGTCCGTGATCGAGAAGACCGCCGAGTCCCGCAGCCGCCCGGCCTCCCCCGGCGCCCAGGACCGCGCCCAGTTCCGCAGCACACCCTCGAACGTCGCCCCGGCCTTCGCGATCGCCGCCCGCGAACGGCCGTTGCGGGCGTCGGTCGTGAGGTCGACCCGGCCGACGCCCCGTTCCTCGAAGGCGTGCCGGAACAACAGGTACTTGGCCTCGGTGTTCAGCCCGGTGCCCTGCGCGGAGGCCGCGAGCCAGGTGAACCCGACCTCGATCGCGAACAGCGAACCGTCCTCGGGCAGACGGCGCGGGTTCCAGAGCGCCGTCGCCCCGACCACCCGGCCGGAAGCCCGGTCCACCTGCACGTACGGGGCGAGCAGACCGGCCTCCCGGCGCGCGAACTGGGCGTCGATATAGGCGTCCACGCCGTCGGCCGAGGGCACCCAGGTGTACGTGTAGCCGCTGCGGTCCTCCTCCGCGGCGGCCGCGAGACCGGCCGCGTGGCCGCGCTCCAGCGGCTCCAGCCGGAGGAACTCCCCCTCCAGCAGCGGTCCTTCGAGCAACGGCATGGCGACGGCACCGGAGCCCACGGCTCCTCCTTCACGACGACGGTGGTGGCACCGGCAGCTTTCCAGCCACGGGCCCCTCCGCGCCGCGATTTTCCACCCCTCGGACACCCTCCGCCCCGCCCGGGCCGGTCACTGCAGCCGCCACTCCTGCGCGGTGTTGCCGGGGGTGCAGGCGACCATGGTGACCGCGCCGCCGGCGCCGTTGTTGGTCATGCAGACCTGGTTCTGGTAGTCGCCGAAGGTGTAGGAACCCGCCGAACTCCCCGTGCGGAGCGTCCAGTTGGTGAGGAAGCTGAAGCCGCCGCTCAGGACGACCTTCCCGTCCATCGTCTGGACCATCTGCGGGCCGCCGTTGTTGCAGGCGTTGAAGAGGATCCACGCACCCGGGTTGGTCGAGCGCACCCAGCCGTACTGCGCGTGGCCGCCGACCACGATCGGGTTGTCGCCGTTCAGGTTGTCGTCGCGCATCCCGATCGTGCGGCCGTCCTTCACGCTGACGATGGTGCTCCAGCTGGTTCCGCCGCAGGACGCGGGCCGGGTCGGGTTCTGCGGGGCAGCGGTGGTGCCGCTGGTGGTGGTCTGGGCCGGGGGCTGCGGGTTCTGGCCGGCGGGCGGGTTGGGCGGCGGGTTGCCGCCGCCGGGCTGGGGCGCCTGACCGGCCGAGGAGCCGCCGGCGGCCGTGCCCGTTCCGCCGGTCCGGCTGCCGCCCGAGCCGCCGCTCGCGCCGCCGCCGCCCTGACCGGCGGCCGTGCCCGGAGGGACCGGCGCCTGCGGCTGGTTCTGGGCGGCGCCGGGCGTCGGCTGGCCGGGGGCCGGGGTGGCCGCCGGGGTGTCGGTCGGCGCCGGGGTGGCAAGTGCGGCGGTGGTCTCGGACGCCGACGCCGTGGCACCCGGGTTGGCCGGGGCGGTGACCACCACGGTCGGCGGGGCGGCGGGCGGCAGGGCGGCGCCGGAGCCGTCGCCCGCGCCCCGGTCGATCAGCAGGACGGTCGCCGTGCCCATCGAGATGACGACGGGGACGATGACGGGCACCAGCAGGGTGCGCCGCGGCCGCCGGCGGCCGGGCTCGGTCCGCGCCTGCGGTTCCACGTTCGCGACCTCGTCCGGTGCCGGGGCGCCGCCTGCGGCGGGTGCCACCACGGCTCCGCCCTTGGCCACGTCCGCGGCACCACCCTTGCCGGGCTCCGCGGCACCGCCCTTCGCCGGGCCCGAGCCACCGCCCTTGCCCAGTTCCACGGCGCCGCCCTTCGCCGGGTCCACGGCCCCCGCGCCCGCACCGGGCCGGAGCGGGATGGTCCGGCGGTCGGCCGCGCCGGCCTTCCCGGCCCCCGGGGCGCCCGCCGAGCCGCCCTCCCCCGCGAGCGCCGCACGGGCCGCCGCCGCCATCTCGGCGGCGTCCGCGTACCGCTCCTCGGGCTTCTTGGCCAGCGCCCGGGCGACCAGCGCCCGCACCGGCGCAGGGAAGGTGTCCGGCAGCTCCGGCACCGGCTGGTTGACGTGCTTGAGCGCGATCTGGAGCGGCCCGTCACCGGAGTACGGCGGCTCGCCGACCAGCAGCTCGTAGCAGACCACGCCGATCGAGTAGAGGTCGGTGGCCGGCCCGAGGTTCGCGCCCTCGGCCTGCTCCGGGGACATGTAGAGCGCGGTGCCGATGATCGCGAACGGGGCGGTCAGCTTGGTGCTGGCGAGCGCCCGGGCGATGCCGAAGTCGGTGATGGCCACCCGCCCGTCGGCGCGCACCATCAGGTTGGACGGCTTGACGTCCCGGTGCACGATCTCCCGCAGGTGCGCGGCGTGCAGCGCGTCCAGGGCGCCCGCGACCAGGTCGAGGGCGCGCTCGACGCCCATCGGACCGCCGTCCTTGAGCACCCGGTCCAGCGGGCGCCCGTCGATCAGCTCCATGACGATGTAGGCGCAGCGCTCCTCGCCGTCGCCGCCGCTCTCCCCGTAGTCGTGGACGCCCACCACGCCGGGGTGGTCGACCGCGGCGACCAGCTGGGCCTCGCGGCGGAAGCGCTGGGCCGAGGTGTCGTCCTCCAGCAGCTCCGAGCGGAGGATCTTGACCGCGACCTGCCGCGCCAGCACGGTGTCCTCGGCCTTCCAGACCGAGCCCATCGCGCCGCCGCCGATCTTCTCGACCAGCTCGTACCGGCCGCCGAGCACGGTGCCCGCCCCGCTCATACCCCTGCTCCCCCGTGTGTCGCGCCCCGCCCCGCCGGGTCGTCGGCACACAGTGTGCCAGAGCGTGTCACTGGCTCAGCAGCCCAGGTCCGAAAAGGAATTGAGCACCAATTGTCAGGCCTTGAGGAAGTATCGGGCATGATCGGCGACTTCTCGGACAGTTGCGATCACCGCCTGCGGACGGTCGGCCTGGATGACGTGACCGGCGCCGTGGACGGTGCCGTGCGTCGCCCGGGAGGCGTTCCTCGCGACGCACGCCTGCAGCGCGGTCCAGCGGCCGCGCATCGCCCCGGGCAGCCCCCGGGTGGCGCTCAGGACGGCCATCGGCATCCCGAGCGGTCGGGCGGCGCAGCGGCGCCGCCGGATCTCGGGGACCGCGCGAACCGCCATCCGCTGCTCGGCGAGGACGGCCCGCCGCTGGTGGCGGTGCGCGACAACGGCCGCCTCCGCCAGGTCGAGCGGCGTCGCCGGTGCGGACGACGTCGACCGCGGCGCTGCGGGTGCCGGCGCGGTCCGGAGCATCCACAGCCGGTTCAGCACCGCGTCGGCGACCCGGATGGAGAGCGGCTGGAACTCCTCGTGCCCCGGGTCCACCAGCACCAGTCCGGCCACCAGCTCCGGCCGCTGCCAGGCCAGGAGTTGGGCCAGCTGACCGCCCCAGCTGTGCCCGACCAGGAGGGCCGGCCCGGCGTCCAGGTGCCGCACCAGGGCGGCCAGGTCGGCGATCTGGCCGTCCAGGGACGGGGCGGCTCCGCGCTCGGGTGCGCTGGCGCCGAGCCCGGCCCGGTCGTACGCCACGACCCGTCCGTACCGGGCGAGTTCGGGCAGGACGGCCGACCAGCTGAGTGCCGTGGTGCCGCAGCCCGCGATCAGGACCACCGGTACGGCATCGCCCCGGCCCGCCTCCACCCAGCGCAACGCCCGTCCGCCGCGGTCCAGTTCACCGGTGCGCAGGCCGCCGGGCAGGTGCTCGCCGAGCGCCCGCGCGATGGCCGCCTGGACGCTGCGCAGGCCCGGCCCGGCGGGCGTCCGCCGCTCGCTCTGACTGGTGTTCACGAGTGATCCCCCCTGGATCCGTCGTCCGACCCCTCCCCCGGGGGCCGGTTCCACCTGACGGGCTGACGGCCGGCCCGTCAGCAGGTCGTCCGGTCAACGACCGGTCGACCGACCGACCGACGGGCCGCCCGGGCTCCGGCCTCAGGCCGGCAGCGCCCGCTTCAGCAGGCCGAACAGCGCCTCCCAGTGTCGCTCGGCGGCCGCCGCGTCGTAGCGGCTGGTGTCGGCTTGGGTGTAGCCGTGCGGGGCGCCGGCGTAGACCTCCGCCCGGTACCGGACGCCGGCCTCGGTCAGGGCCACGGCGAGCCGGTCGATCTGCTCGGGCGGCAGCGCGGGGTCGTCGTCCGCGTGGCCGAAGTACAGCTCGGCGGTGATCCGGCCGGCGCCCAGGTGCGGGCTGTCCGGGCTCTCGGTGGCGAGGCCGCCGCCGTGGAAGCCGGCCGCCGCGGCGATCCGGTCCGGGTGGCTCGCGGCCGTGCGCAGCGCCAGCAGGGCTCCGCGGCAGTAGCCGGTCAGGCCGACCGGGCCGTCCTGGACCAGCGGGGACTCGGCGAGCCAGCCCAGGAACGCGTCCGCGTCGCGGTCGGTCGCCTCGGGGGTGAGCTCGTCGAGCAGCGGGACGATCCGGGCGAAGAGCTCGTCGGCCTGCTCCAGGTCGATGCGCTCCGGCAGGTCGAAGACCGGGGCGCGGCCGGCGCGGTAGAAGAGGTTGGGGACGAGCACGGTGTACCCGGCCGCGGCGAGCCGCTCGGCCGAGCTCTTCACGTGCGGCCGGAGCCCGAAGGCGTCCGTGTAGAGGAGGACGCCCGGGTGGGCCCGGTCGTCGTCGGGGTGGGCGAGGTAGGCGTCGGCGGTGCCGTCCGCCGTCGGGATCTCCACGAGGGTTCCGCGCACGGGCATGGTGAGGGGCTCCTTATCGGCTCGTCCGGCAGCGTAACCGGTGCACCCGCCGCCCGCCCACGCCCACGCCCCTTCCGCCGCCCTGCGCCCACGGCGCCCTCACCCGCGCCCGCCGACGCCCGTCCGCGCACCCCGGCCCGCACCCACCGGGCGCTCCGGGAGCGGGCCCGCTCCCCTGATGACGGCGGCTCAGGCCTCCCAGCTGCGGGAGCAGAGCACCAGCCGGTAGCCGTCCGGGTCGGCCACCGTCACGCCGTACTCGTCCCAGTACGGGTTGTGGGACTCGACCCGGGTGCCGCCGGCCTCCTCCAGCCGGGCGACCAGGGCCTCGTCCACCGGGGCCCCGAGGTAGACGACGAACAGGTCCTCCACCGTCGGGGTGGGCGCCATCGGCCGCTCCGGGTCGTACGTCAGCTCGAAGTGCCAGCTGCCGCCGGACGGGCCGACCATCAGCAGGTCGTGCTTGCCGGGCACCCGCGCGGTGCTGCGCCACAGTACGGAGAGGCCGAGGCCGCCGACGTAGAAGCGCTCGGCCGCCGCGAGGTCGAGCGAGGGGCGGGCGATCCGGATCGGCACAGTGGAATCGATCATGCCGGCGACCATAACCGATGCCACTGACATCGAACAACGGTTCGCCGCAGGGCTGTGGACGGTCCGTCAGAGCCGCCGCAGCCGCTCCTCGTCGGAGGTCCGCGGGCAGGTGAGGCAGGCGGTCGCGGCGGGCCCGACCGCGTAGTAGAGGCAGCAGCCGAGCCGGGTGCGGGTGTGGTGGGCGCGCCCGTCGGGGGTGTGCAGGCGGCGGAAGTCGGCACCGCCGGGGAGCGGCAGGGTGCCGCCGGGCAGGACGGCCTCGGCGGCGGCGACGGAGGCGTCCTCCTTGCCGAGCATCCGGCCGAGGTACCAGACGGCGGAGGCCAGGTCGTCCGTCACCATGCCCCAGAGCGCGCGGTCGCGGCGCCGGGTGGGCCCGGCGAAGGCGGCGAGCAGCGGCCCGTGGTGCGCGACCACGGCCGCCCGCAGTTCGGCGCGCAGCTCGTCGTCGCCGGGCAGGGTGACGTACCCGCGCGGGCGCAGGGCGAGCGCGCCGGTGGGGGCGTGCAGCCAGAGGTCGGCGGGGTCGACGGCGGGGACCCGCCGGGCGAGGTGCCAGGGGCCGGCGATCAGCAGGCAGGCCGACCAGGCGTAGTGGTGGAGCAGCCGGGAGGCGGTGACGTGCGGCCGCGGGGCACGGCCGTGCTCATCGGCGATGCGGGTCTCGGCGCCGGCCAGGACGGCGGCCAGCGCCCGTTCGTCGGCGGCGATTCCGGCTCCGGAGTACCAGCCGTCGGCGGCGCTCGGGTCGGGCTCGGCGGCGTCGAGCAGACGCAGCTCCAGCACTGGGCAGAGCTCCAGCAGCCGCCGGTAGTCGGCCACCAGCGCCGCGGAGGCGACGGACGCCGAACACGCCGAGGGCGCGACGGACAGGGGTGTTCCGGGAACCATTGACACTCCCGCGATCGATTCTGCATGATCGATTAAGGTGAGGCTCACCTTACAATGCATCAAGGCACCCGGCGACCACGCCCAGCCCGCCGGTCCGCTCATCGGTCCAATCGGTCGAACCAACCGGAAGCTTGACGAGCTTAGGTAAACCTAACCTAAGATGTCTCTTCGTGCTGAGAACCGACCCGCCGGCCCCCACAGCCCCGGCAACGCCCCGATCTCCGGCGCTCCGGCAGCCCCTGCTGCTGCTCGCCGGTGCGTGTGCGCTCGTGCTGTGCGCCGCCCTGAGCCTCGCGCTGGGCTCCCGGTCCATTCCGCTCTCCACCGTGGTCGACGCCCTCACCGGTGCCGCCCACGGCGGTGACGCCGATGTGGTGACGGGCCTTCGGGTGCCGCGCACGGTCATCGGACTGGCGGTCGGGGCCGCGCTCGGCGTCGCCGGGGCGGTCGCCCAGGGCGTCACCCGCAACCCGCTGGCCTCCCCGATCACCCTCGGCATCAACGCCGGGGCGAGCCTCTTCGTGGTCGCCGCGATCTACACGCTGGAGCTCACCCGCCCGGTCGAGTACATCTGGTTCGCCTTCGCCGGGGCGGCCGTCGCCGCCGTCGCCGCGTACGCGATGTCCCGGCGCGGCGGGGACCTCGATCCGGTCCGGCTGGCGCTCGGCGGCACCGTGCTCACCGTGGTGCTCACCTCCTGGACCTCCGCGCTGATGCTGGCCAGTCACCGCACCCTGGACGAGGCCCGGTTCTGGCTGGCCGGCTCGATCGCCGGACGGCACCTGGACACCCTCACCCCCGTGCTGCCCTTCCTCGGCCTCGGCCTGGTCGGCGCCCTCGTCATCGCGCCCGCGCTCAACGCCCTGGCGCTCGGTGACGAGACCGCGCAGGCGCTGGGCGTGCCGGTGGCCCGGATCCGGGTGGTCGGCGGGCTGGCCGTGGTGCTGCTCGCGGGCAGCGCGGTCGCCGTGGCCGGGCCGGTGGCGTTCATCGGACTGGCCGCCCCGCACCTGGTCCGCCCGCTGCTCGGCAACGACCACCGCTGGCTGCTGCCCGGCTGCCTGATCACCGGTCCGCTGCTGCTGCTCACCGCCGACGTGCTCGGCCGGCTGGTGGTCCGCCCGTCCGAGATCGAGGTCGGCATCGTGACCGCGTTCCTCGGCGCGCCGCTGCTCGCGGTGCTGGCCCGCAAGGTGGCCAAGTGACCGCCGTCGCCCTGCCCGTCCGGGCCCTCGCCCGCCGCCGTGCCCGTACCGCCGTCTGGTCGCTGGTGGCCGCCGCGCTGCTGGTGCTGCTGACCGGGATCGCGCTCGGCACCGGGCAGCTCAGCATCTCCGCCTGGGACGCGCTGCGCGCGCTGGTCGGACAGGGCGATCCCGGGGACGTCCTGGTGGTGCAGCAGTTCCGCGCGCCCCGGGTGGTTTCGGCGCTGATCGCGGGCGCCGGGCTGGCGATGGCCGGCTCGATGCTCCAGCGGCTGTTCCGCAATCCGCTGGCCGCCCCCGACACCATCGGCATCACCGGCGGCGCCTCCTTCGGCGCGGTGCTGATGCTCGCCTCCGGCGCCTCCCAACAGCTGGTCCCGCTGGCCGCGGTCGGCGGCGGACTGCTCGCGGCGCTGCTGCTCGGAGGCTTCGCCTGGCGCTCCAAGATGGCCGTCACCCGGCTGGTGCTGGTCGGCCTGGCCGTCCAGCAGGGTCTGGCCGCCGCCGTGAACCTGATGATCGTACGGTTCCCGGCCGAGCTGGCCTCCTCCGCGCTGCAGTGGACCACCGGCTCGCTCTACGGCCGCAACTGGACCGAGGTGTGGATCGGCGGCACCGCCATCGCGCTGACCGCCGTCGGCCTGCTGCTCTGCCAGCGGCGGGTGGCCGTGCTCGACCTCGGCGACGACTCGGCCGGCGGCCTCGGCCTCAACCCGGCCCGGGACCGGCTCTGGCTGCTGCTGCTCACCATCACCCTGGCCTCGCTGGCCGCCGCGCTCACCGGGCCGGTCGCCTTCGTCGCGCTCGCCGTCCCGCACCTGGTGCGGCTGCTCGCCGGGCCGCCCACCCTCGGCACGCTCGGCCTCACCGCGCTCACCGGCGCCGTGCTGCTGCTCTCCGCCGACCTCCTCGTGCTGCACGTGATCCCCGTCCACGGCCTGCCGGTCGGTGCCGTCACCGCCACCCTCGGCGCGCCCTGGCTCCTGGTGCTGATGATCCGCCAGGGCCGGCTTCCCCAGAGGAGCAGCTGATGACCTCCGTCGAGACGACCGCCGTGGCCTCCGGTACGGCCTCCGGCGCCACCGCGGGTGCCGCCGCGGATACCGCCGCGGATGCCGCCGCGAACCGGCTCGCCGCCCGGGGGCTCGACCTGCGCTACGGCGACCGGACCATCGTGGACGGGCTCGACCTCGAACTGCCCGGCAACGCCGTCACCGCGATCGTCGGGCCGAACGCCTGCGGCAAGTCGACGCTGCTGCGCGGGCTGGTCCGGCTGCTCGACCCGGCCGCCGGGACGGTCACCCTGGACGGCGCCGACATCCACCGGATGCCCGCCCGGGCGCTCGCCAAGCGGATGGGCCTGCTGCCGCAGCAGCCGGTCACCCCGGAGGCCGTCACCGTCGAGGCGCTGGTGCGCCTCGGGCGCTACCCGCACCAGCGGATGCTCAGCCCGTGGTCCAAGGCGGACCAGGCCGCGGTCGAGGAGGCGCTGCGGCGCACCGGCACCGCCGAGCTGCGCGACCGCCAGGTGGACCGGCTCTCCGGCGGGCAGCGCCAGCGGGTCTGGATCGCGCTCGCGCTCGCCCAGGAGACCGACCTGCTGCTGCTGGACGAGCCGACCACCTTCCTGGACCTGCGCCACCAGCTGGACGTCCTCGACCTGGTCGCCGACCTGCACGCCGAGGCCGGGCGCACCGTCGTGATGGTGCTGCACGACCTCGGGCAGGCCGCCCGGTACGCCGACCACCTGGTGGTGCTCAAGGACGGACGGCTCGCGGCCGCCGGTCCGCCGTCGGAGGTGCTGACGGCGGAGCTGGTGGAGACCGTCTTCCAGGTGCCGTGCCGGGTCGTGCCCGACCCGGAGACCGGCACGCCGCTGGTCGTGCCGCGGGCCCGCAGACGCGGCGGTGCCACCCCGTCCGACGCCCCGTGACCTCCCGTTCCGCCGGACTCCCCCGTTCCGTCCCCGTTCCCGTGCCCCCTTCCCCGTCCCCGTGTTCGACCCGATCCAAGGAATCCCGATGAACCGCCGACTCCCTGTCGCCGTCCTCGCCGTCGCCCTCTCGACCACCCTGCTCGCCGCCTGCGGCAGCAACGGGGACGGTGCCAAGTCGGGCGGCGACTCCGCCTCGGCCGCGTCCTCCGCCTCGGCCGGCACCGCCGCCGGGTTCCCGCGCAGCGTCAAGCACGCCGCCGGAACGGCCGAGATCAAGAGCCGGCCCAAGCGCGTCGTGGTCCTGGACAGCGGCGAGCTGGACGACGTCACGCTGCTCGGCATCACTCCGGTCGGCGCGGTGTCCCCGCACATGAAGACCGAGGGCGGGTTCCCGAACTACCTCAAGGACAAGATCAAGGACACCAAGGACGTCGGCCCGATGAACGAGCCGAACCTGGAGCTGATCGCCTCCCTCAAGCCCGACCTGATCCTCTCCTCCAAGGTCCGCCACGCCAAGGTGTACGACCAGCTGAACGCGATCGCCCCGACCGTGCTGGCCGAGACCACGGGCTTCCCGTGGAAGGAGAACCTCGCGCTGTACGCCCAGGCGCTCGGCAAGGAGGACGACGCCAAGAAGGCGCTGGCCGACTACGAGGCGCGGGCGAAGAAGCTCGGCGAGGCGATCAAGGCGAAGAACAACGGGACCATGCCGACGGCCTCGGTGGTCCGCTTCGTGGCCGGCCCGACCCGCCTGTACGCCAAGTCCTCCTACAGCGGCGTGGTGCTCAAGGACGTCGGCCTGGCCCGCCCGGCCTCGCAGGACGTGGACCAGAACATCGTCGAGGTCAGCGCCGAGCAGATCAACCAGGCCGACGCCGACCTGGTGTTCGTGACCACCGCCGACGACCCGAGCAAGACCAAGGAGAGCGAGGTCCAGCAGACCCCGGTCTGGCAGGGCCTGAACGCCGTCAAGAACAACAAGGTGTTCAACGTCCCGGACGAGACCTGGATGTCCGGCATCGGCGTCCAGGCCGCCGACGCGATGCTCGGCGACATCGCCAAGGCCGCGGGCGTGGACGCGCCGAAGTAACCGCCCGACAGCCGGGGCGAACAGATGACAGACGACGGATGTCAGATGACAGATTTCAAAAGTTGTCAGCTGTCATCTGTTCGCCCTCTCTCCTCCGCAACTCTCCGAGGACCCTCCATGCGGCTCTACCTGCTCGCGCTCAATCCGACCGACTCCGTCACCTCCGGCTTCCTGCCCGCCGCCGCCCGGCTCGGGCTCGACGTCACCGTCCTGACCGACGGCGCCGACGCCCACCGACGGGCCTACGCCGAGCTGCCGTTCCCCGCACCCGAGGTCCTGGAGTGCGACGTCCGCGACTTCCGCGCCGTCATCAGCCTCGTCTCGCGCCGCGCCCTCGCCTCGCCGGAGCACGCGCCCGACGCGGTGTTCAGCAACAGCGACCACCTCCAGACCCAGACCGCGCTGGCCGCCGAGTACTTCGGCCTCCCGGCCAAGGACTGGAAGGCCGCACTGCGCGCCAAGGACAAGGGCCAGCTGCGCCGCCACCTCGCGCTGACCGGCCTGGACACCGTCCGGTCCGCCGAACTGGCCCCCGGCCAGGACCCGGCCGAGCTGGACGTGCCGTTCCCCTGCGTGGTCAAGCCCCGCGAGGGAGTGGCCAGCGAGGACGTCACCCTGGTCGCCGACGCCGCCGAACTCGCCCAGCGCTGCAAGGAGATCCAGCACCGCAGGGCCGGCGCCACCCTGGTGGTCGAGGAGTTCCTGGCCGGGCAGCTGTGCACCCTGGAGACCCTCGGCGACGGCCGGCAGCGGCACGTCCTCGGCGGCTTCCGCACCCGGCTCTCCCCGCCGCCGGACTTCATCGAGGAGGTGCTCACCTTCGTCCCGGCCCACCCGCAGCCGGTGGTCGACCAGGTGCTCGCCCAACTCGACGCGCTCGGCGTCGGATTGGGCATCTGCCACACCGAGTTCGTGGTCCAGGCGGACGGCCGCGCCCGCATCATCGAGGTCAACTACCGCGCCCTCGGCGACCAGTGCGACCTGATGCTGGCCGAGATCCTCGACATCCCCCTGTTCGAGCTCGTCCTCGGCGTCCACCTGGGCCGCGAGCTGCCCGCCGACCTCGCCGAGCGGTGCGCCGCGACCCCCCGCCGGGCCCGCAACGAGGTGGTCTGCGCCGACCGGTCCGGCGTCCTCACCGCCGCCCCCGGCCCGTACGACGAGGAGCGCGACGGCGTCCGGCTCGCCTACCGCCCGCTGCGCCCGCTCGGCGAGCGCCACGAGCACTACCGCACCAACCGCGACTACCTGGGCGTCGTCTGGACGATCGGCGCCGACCAGGACGCGGTGGACGCCGCCGCCGCCCGCTTCCTCGCCGCCAACCGCTGGGAGATCACCCCGTGACCGCCGCAGACCGGACCGCCGCCACCGATGCGGCCGACACCGCGCAGCCGACGCCCGCGGCCGAGCAGCTCACCCTGCGCGTGCTCTCCGCCCTGCTGCGCGAGGACGTCCTCGGCCTGCGCACCCGCGGCACGGTCGAGGACCGCGCCGACGGCCCCTGGCTGACCGTCCCCGAGCTGCAACTCGCCCTGCCGGTACGCCCGGAGGGCTTCCAGTGCGAGTACGCGGCCCGGCTGCCGCTGCTGGAGCTGGCCGGTCGGCGGCTCACCGGCCCGGAGCCGGTCGTGGCCGCGCTCGCCGAGTCGGCCGAGGCCGAGGACCGGCCCGGCTGGGCGGCCTTCGCCGAGGAGTGCCGGCAGACCCTCGCCACCATGGACCTGCACGAGCGGGTCCGCCCCGAGGTGCACGACCGGCTCGCCGACCTGTACGGCGCGGACCCGGCCGACTGGACCGGCCCCGCCGCCGCCCTCGGCCACGACGCCCTGGCCGCCTACCTCGACCACCCGGTCTACCCCACCGCACGCGGCCGGTCCGGCCTCACCGAACCCCAACTACGCGCCTACGCACCCGAGTTCCACTCCGCCTTCGAACTGCGCTGGCTGGCCGTGCCGGCCGGCGCGCTGACCGTCCACGGCGAGCGGCCGCTGCCGAGCTGGTGGCCCACCCCGGCCTGGCTCGGCCTCGCCGACCGGTGCCCGGGCGACGGCTGGGCCACCCTGCCGGTCCACCCGCTCACCGTCGGCGCACCGCTGGACGAGGCGCTGGCCGCCACCGGCCTGGCCGGCCGCGCGGTGCTCGCCGAGCGGCCGTACCTGACCGTCGTCCCGACGCTGTCCATGCGCACCGTCGCCGTCGCCGACGACCCCGCCTGCCACCTCAAGCTCCCGCTCGCCACCGCCACCCTGGGCCGGCTCAACCGCCGCACCATCAAGCCCGGCACGCTGCTCGACGGCGCGGCCGGCCAGCGGCTGATCGAGGCCGTGCTGGCGCGCGAGCCGCGCTTCGCCGGCCGCGTCCTGCACGCCGACGAGCAGTCCTGGGCGCACGCCGGACACGAGCTGCTGGCCGTCCTGCTGCGCCGGTACCCGGCCGGGCTGGAGCAGTCCGCGACCGTTCCGCTGGCCGCCCTGCTGGCCCCCGCGCCCGGCGGCCGGCTCGTCATCGACCACCTCGCCGACCGCTACCACGGCGGCTCCGTCCTGGCCTGCTACGACGCCCTGCTGGAGCTGCTGCTCGACTGGCAGACCACGCTGTTCGGCCACGGCGTCGCCCTGGAGTCGCACCAGCAGAACACCTCCCTGGTACTCGACCGGGACGGCCTGCGGCTGCTCTACAAGGACGACGACGGACCGCGCGTACACACCGCCCGGATGACCGCCTCGCTCGGTGAACTCGCCCCCTCCCAGGATGAGTTCGACGACGCCCGGATCTTCGGCGAGGACGACCGGGCGCTCACCGACCTGTTCGCCACCATCACCGGCCACCTGTGCACCGGCGCCCTCGCCTTCGGGCTCGCCGACCAGGGCCGGGCCGAACTCGCGGACACCCTGGCCCTGTTGCGCAAGCGCACGGCGGAGGCCGTGGAGCGCCTCGGGCCGGTGGGCGAACCGCTGCGCGCCGCGCTGCTGGACGCCGAGCGGCTCCCGGTCAAGGCCATGGTCACCGCCGGGACGCTGCTCAGCAAGCAGCGCTCGGGCGCCGCCGACATCAACAAGCACTACACCAGCGGGCCCAACTACCTGCGCACGGACGGGACCGCCCGGTGAGCGTGGAGACCCTGCCGCAGCAGTCGCCGCCCTCGGCCGAGCGCTCCGGCGGGCTCGGCCGGCGCCAGGTGCACGCCGTCGCGGCCTGCTACTTCGTCGCCTCCTTCGCCGCGCTCGGCCTGCCGCCCTACCTGACCGCGATCCTGCCCGCCCTCGGCGACCCGGAGGCCCGCTGGGCCGGTGTGCTGTACATCGTCCCGACGGTGTTCAGCGCGCTCGGCGCACCGCTGTGGGGCCGACTGGCCGACCGTTTCGGCCGCAAGCGGCTGCTACTGCGCGCCCAACTCGGGCTCACCGTCTCGTTCCTGCTGGCCGGGGCCGCCGACAGCCTGACCGCGTTCACCCTCGCGCTGGTCCTCCAGGGCTTCCTCGGCGGCACCTTCGCCGCCACCAACGGCTACCTGGCCGCCGCGCTCGACGGCCCCCGGCTCTCCCGCGCCCTGACCCTGATGCAGGGCAGCGCGCGGGCGGCGCTGGTGGCGGCGCCGATCCTGGTCGGGGCGCTCTCCCCGTGGATCGACCCGCACCGCCAGTACCTGGTGATGGCCGTACTCCCGCTCGCCGCGGCGGTGTTCCTCGCCCTGCTGCCCGAGCCGGAGCGCCCCGAGGCCGCGGCGACCGCCGACGGCCGGCCGGCCGAGCGGACCGCCCCGGTGTCGCTGCTGCCGCTCTACGCCTTCGAGTTCGCCTTCGTCTTCGCGACGGTCATCTCCTTCCCGTACCTGATCGCCCTCGCCGAGCAGCGCCTGCCCGGCGTGGACGGCACCACCACCGGCGTGCTGTTCGCCCTGCCGCACCTCTGCTACCTGGTGTTCGCCGCCCGCACCCACACCGTGTTCCACTCCCGCCCGCACACCGGCATCGCGCTCGGCTTCGGCTTCGTCGCGCTCGGCCTGGCCGGGCACGCGGTGGCGTACTCGCTGCCCGTGTTCGTCGCCGTCCGGCTGCTGCTCGGGACCGGGCTCACGCTGGGGCTGGTCTGCCTCTCCGTGCTCGCCGCCGGAGCCGCCCACGGGCGCCAGCCCGGGCGGATGTTCGGCACCCTCGAACTCGTCTCCAAGGGTGGCGCCGTCGCCGCCGGCGCCGTCGCCGCGCTGGCCAACGGCCGGTTCGGCGCCGCCGCCCCCGTGGTGGCCGGAACCGCCGCCGCCCTGCTGGCCGCCGCCGCGGCCACCACCCTCACCCTCCCGTCCCTCCGCCAGCGCTGGAGTCGCCGATGACCCCCGAGCAGTCCACCCACTCGCCCAGGACCGACGAACTCCGCGACACCACCGGCCGATCCGTCGACGCCGGCGGCCGACGCGGCGGCGGTACCGGGGAACTGCCCACCGCCGACGACGCGGTGGCCCACACCCTGCTGAACTGCCTGCTGCGCGAGGTCTCCGCGCCCGAGCACCAGACCGCCGCCGACGAGGGCCGGCTGCTGCTGCGCCTGCCGCGCCGCGGCGCCCTGCTGCGGGTCGCCCTGCGCCGCACCTCGCTGCTCGGCGCGCACCGCTTCACCGGACCGGTCGAGGTCGAACGGGACGGCGGCTGGGCCGAGTTGGGCTGGCATGAGTTGGCCGAGTACGCCCAGCACGAACTGGAGCTGCGGACCGGCACGGTGAACGAGGAGTTCCTCGACCAGGTCGCCTCCAGCCACCACGGCGTCCGCCAGGGCCTGGACGGCCGGCCGGCCGCCGGACCCGACCGCTACCTGGAGTCCGAGCAGGCCCTGCTGTTCGGCCACCGCTTCCACCCGGCCCCCAAGTCCCGTTCCGCGGCCCGTGGCGACTGGCGCGGCTACGCCCCCGAGTCCCGCGCCGCCTTCCCGCTGCGCCACCTCGCCGTCCGCGCCGACCTGCTGGCCGAGGAGTCGGCGGACCGGAACGTGACCGCCCTGCTGGACGGGCTCGGCGAGGTGCCGGACGGCTACCGGCTGCTGCCCGCCCACCCGTGGCAGTACCGACTCATCGGCGACCACCCGCTGTTGCGCGCCGCCCTGGACCGGGGCGACATCCTCGACCTGGGACCGCGCGGCGAGCCGTTCACCGCGACCGCCTCGGTGCGCACCCTGCACGGCGCCGACGCCTTCCTCAAGTTCAGCCTGAACGTCCGCATCACCAACTGCCTGCGCAAGAACGCCGCTTACGAGCTCACCGGCGCCGTCGCGCTCACCCGGCTGCTCGCCCCGGCGCTGGCCGACCTCGCCCGGCGCTTCCCCGACTCGGCCGTGCTGCGCGAACCGGCCTTCCGCACCCTCGCCCTGCCCGGTGCCGACGGACACCCCGACCGGGCGCTGTACGAGGGCTTCGGCCTGATCGTCCGGGAGGGCTTCGGCGGTGTGCTGCGGCCCGGCGTCACCCCGCTGCTCGCGGCCGCCGTCGCCGACGAGCACCCGACCAGCTCGGCGCACATCTCCCGGCTGCTGGAAGGGAGTTCGGACGGCACGGCGGCGCTCGACTGGTGGCGCGACTACCTGCGACTGCTCGTCCCGCCGGTCCTGGCCGCCTACTTCGACCACGGCGTGGTGCTCGAACCGCACCTGCAGAACGTGCTGATCGGCGTGGACCCGGCCGGGCGCCCCGTCCAGGTGCTCTTCCGCGACCTGGAGGGCACCAAGCTCGTCCCCGAGCAGAACGCCGGCATCCTCGCCGCGCTCCCGCCCGAGGTGGCCGGACCGATGACCTACGACGCGGAGCGCGGCTGGGACCGGGTGGTCTACTGCCTGCTGGTCAACCACGTCGCCGAACTGCTCGCCGCGCTCGCCGACCGCCACCCCGAGCTGGAGTGCGCGCTCTGGCAGACCGTCCGGGACACCCTGGAGGAGTACGCCGCCGCGCACGGCTGCCCGCCCCGGCTGCGCGCGCTGCTGGCCGGCGTCCCACTGCCCGCCAAGGCCAACCTGCTGACCCGCTGGGAGCGCAAGGCCGACCGCGAGGCCGGCTACGTCCGGCTGCCCTCCCCGCTGGCCGGCTCCGTCCTCGCCGAGGCCGCCCGCATTCCCGTCCGCACGCCCGTCCGCCTTCCCGCCGGGAGCACCGCCCGATGACGACCGAGACCGACCGGCCGACCGGAGCCGTCCGCGGCTTCACCGCCGGCCTCGCACCCGACGAACTGCCCGCCTACGTCTACGACCTGGCGGCGCTGCGGGCGCACGCCGCCGCCGTCCGGGCCGCACTGCCCGAGCGGGTCGAGCTGTACTACGCCGCCAAGGCCAACCCGGAGGCGCCGCTGCTGACCGCACTGCGCTCGGCGGTGGACGGCTACGAGGTCTCCAGCGGCGGGGAGTTGGCGCACGTCCGGGCCGCCGTGCCGGACGCGCCGCTGGCCTTCGGCGGCCCGGGCAAGACCCCGGCCGAGATCACCGCGGCGGTGGACGCCGGGGTGCACCGCTGGCACGTCGAGAGCGAGCAGGAGCTGCACCGGCTGGCCGCCGTCCTGGCGGACCGGCCGGGCACGGTCGTGGACGTGCTGCTGCGGGTCAACCTGGCGGTCGAGACCGAGGCGCTCGACGCGGTGCCGCTCGCCATGGGCGGCCGCCCGACACCGTTCGGGCTGGACCCGGACCGGGCCGAGGAGTGCGTCCGGCTGCTCGCCGACGGCGCTCCGCTGGGGCGGCGGCTGCGGCTGCGCGGCGTGCACGCCCACCTGGCCAGCGGGCTCGCGGCGGCGGAGCAGCTGTCGGTCGCGGCCCGGATCGTCGCCTGGTCCGCCGCCCTGGCCGAGCGGCACGGCTTCCCGCTGACCGAGGTCAACATCGGCGGCGGGATGGCCGTGGACTACGCGGACCCGTCCGCCCGCTTCGACTGGACGGCCTTCGGCGAGGGCCTGGCGAAGCTGCTCGACGCCCACCCGGGGCTGACCCTGCGGATCGAGCCGGGCCGGGCGCTGACCGCCTACTGCGGCTGGTACGCGACCGAGGTGCTGGACGTGAAGGCGAGCCACGGCGAGGACTTCGCGGTGGTCCGCGGCGGCACCCACCACCTGCGCACGCCCGCGACCCGGGGGCACTCCCAGCCCTTCGCGGTGCTCCCGGTGGACGCCTGGCCGCACCCGTGGCCGCGCCCCGCCGTCACCACCGGCCGGGCCACCCTGGCCGGGCAGCTGTGCACCCCGAAGGACGTCCTCGCCCACGCGGCCGAGGGCGCGGACGGGCTGCGCTCGGGCGACCGCGTGCTGTTCGCGATGGCGGGCGCGTACGCGTGGAACATCTCGCACCACGAGTTCCTGATGCACCCTCGCCCGGGCTTCCACTACCTGGACGGCGACGGGCCGGGCGCGGCGGAGGCGTGAGGGGCGGCGCGGGGCGGTAGGCCGACGAGTAACAGGTAACAGATGACAGCTGACAGATTTCGAAATCTGTCAGCTGTCATCTGTTACC
>NZ_JBEXJK010000025.1:0-40670 GCF_040609095.1 Kitasatospora sp. NPDC004799 | reverse complement strand
GGCCTCGGCCCCGCCCCCGGCCTGCGCGGTGGGGGAGGGCGCGGCGACCTCGTCGACCAGCCGGCCGACCGGCTGGACCTTCCCGGCGGCGGCGAAGCCCCAGTCGAGCAGGCCGGCGGCCTCGTCGTAGACCGTGTTCTGCACCTCCGGGTGCATCACCGTCACCAGCAGGGTGCGCCCGTCGCGTTCGGCGGCGCCGGTGAAGGTGGCGCCCGCGTTGGTGGTGTAGCCGTTCTTGACGCCGATCAGGCCGGGGTACTTGCCGAGCAGCCGGTCGGTGTTGGCGATGTCGAAGCTGGTGCGCCGGCCGGTGAGCGTGTCCAGCCCGCCGGGGAAGCGGGCGGTGCGGGTGGCGCAGTAGGCGCGGAAGTCGGCGTTGCGCAGCCCGGCCCGGGCGAAGAGCGTGAGGTCGTAGGCGGAGGAGACCTGGCCGTCCATGTCGTAGCCGTCGGGGGAGACCACCCTGGTGTCGCGGGCCTGCAGCGCCCGGGCGCGGTCCTGCATGTCGGCGACGGTCCGCTGGATGCCGCCGTTCATGTGGGCGAGGACGTGGACGGCGTCGTTGCCGGAGCTGAGGAAGACGCCCCGCCAGAGGTCCTCGACCCGGTACGGCAGGTTCTCCTTGACGCCGACCAGGCTGCTGCCGGCGCCGACGCCGGCGAGCTCGGCGGTGGTGACCCTGTGCTCCAGCGCCCGGTCGAACCTGGGCAGCACGGTGTCCGCGAACAGCATCTTGAGGGTGCTGGCCGGGGGCAGCGGCAGGTGGGCGTCGCGGGCGGCGAGCACCTCGCCGGTGGCCGCGTCGGCGATCAGCCAGGAGCGGGCGGTCAGTCCGGCCGGCAGAGCGGGCGCCCCGGCCAGCGGCTCGACCTGGACGGCCGGGCGGCCGAGCCGCTCGCCGCCGACGGCGGGGACGGAGTCCTCGGCGAGGGCCGCCGGGGTGACGGCGGCGAGCACCAGGACGGCACAGGCGGCGGCGCCGGCCACGGTCCTGGTGGCGTACGGCGGCTGCGGGGATATGCGGGTCGGGGGCACACGGCGAACGTACCCGGGCTGCCGCGGGGGCGCCGGGCCTGCTGCTCCGTCCGGAGCCGTGCATTGCCGTGCAGTGCCGTCCGGAGCCGTTGCGCCGCAGCCCCGTGCGGCTCGGAGCGGACGACTTTGGTGGCGGCCGCCCGCACCGAAAGTCGGATGCCCGGCCGAGGGGCCGCTTCCTAGGCTCGGGACCATGAAGACCCTGCTCGGCTACCTCGGTTCAGTGTTGATCGTCGGTGGCGCCTCCGGCCTGCTGTCCACCTGGATCGAGGGCTTCCGGCTGTTCGGCTTCGTCCGGGTCCTGGTCCCGGCCGGCCACGAGGTCGCCGGGTACGCCACGTTGGTGGTGCTCGGCGTCGTGCTGGCGCTCCCGGCCGCCCGGCACGGCTAGGAGTTTGCTGAAGATCTTGCTTCGGCCACCCGTCTTGCCCTAGTTCGCCGGTAAATATCGATCGGGGCAATCTGGTGCAAGCCGGGCACGATTTCAAGATCGTCAGTGCACTCCTAGGGCGTTTCTTTCCGATGTGTCAGCCGGCCTTCTGACGGCCGCCCGTAGGCCGACGGCGAGCGGGAGGATGCCGTCATGCGCCTTCCCCGTTCCTCGGACCCCGAACTGCTCGACGTCATCGAGCGCTACGTCAAGCCCACGACCAACGACACCGCGCGCTACCTCCACCTCCTCCACGCCAACTTCACCCGCGCCGACGAGGGCGAGCGCACACTCCTCCTCCAGTCGCTGCGCTCGGCCGCCGAGGCGGTTACCGATGAGGAACTCGAAGTCCTCCTGGAGAGCGAGTGGCGCTCCCGCCTCACCGCCGCCTGGCTGATCGGGGTGAACCGCCGTCAGTACTTCCGAGACGTTCTGGGTGAGCTGCTTCTCGCCAGCCGGCTGTGCTTCTCCGGCCAGGGCTACTGCTTCGCTCTCGCCCGCTTCTGCACGGAGGAAGACGCCCTGTACCTGGCGGCCTACCTGGAACGCCATCTCCAGCAGCCTGACTGCCAGTACGACCAGCACTGGGCCATCAGCGCGCTCCTGCACATCGACAGCCGGACCGGAACCGGACACGCCAGCCGCTTCCTCACCCCCGGAGGCCTGTGGCACCTGTGGAACGACGCCCAGGCCAGGCCCACACAGCCGAGCCGGTTCATGGATGGGCTCTGCGCGCTGACGGACTCGCTCAGGTAGGAGCGCTTCGGCGAGTACGCGGGCACCGCCCGCCCCGGCTGCTCGTGTCGGGCGCCGGGGCCCCGTCGGCCGTGGCAGGTGTGCTGCCCGGGCCGGTCCTAGGCAGGGCAGAACGGCCGCGTGGCACGTGGTCCGGCGGGCGGTCGGGTCCGGGTGCGCAGGGCTTCCCTGGCCCGGGCGGCGCCGGTGGTGGCCACGGACGTTGCGCCGCCGGCCAGGGGTTTCGGCCGGGGCCGGCCGAGGCCCGCGCACCCGGTGCAGATGCCGGGCTGCGGCAGGGGGTCGTGGCACTCGGCGCATTCGGCGTAGCGGGGGCCGGGGGCCTGCTGCGGGGCCGGGGCGGGCGGCAGTTTGTGCCGCAGGCGGTGGCGCAGGACGCCGACGGGGGAGTGCAGGGGCGTGGGCAGGCCGTGCAGCAGCGCCTGGGCGAGGTCGGCTGTGGTGGCCCCGCGTTGGAGCCACGGGGTGACGAGCGGTGCCAGTTCCCGTGCTTCGGCCTCGCCGAGGTGGAGGCGAGGCTCGGGGCGGATGACCCGGAGCAGGGTCGCGACCGCCTCGCGGATCTGTCCGTCGGGCAGCGCGGGCGACGCCTGGCCGGTGCGGGGGGCCTCCTCCGGCTCTCCGGGGCGGTCGGAGGCCTCGCCGGTGTCCGCCGCCGGCTCGTCAGTCTGCCGGGCGGGGTGGGAGGTTTCTTGGTGCCGGTTCTTTATCGGAGGGGTGCCTGCGGGGCCGATGGCCGGTTCACCGGGCGCCGGACGGGGGAGACCCGGTGCCGGCGGCTGCGGGGTGTCGTAGACGTGGGCTTCGGAGCGGACGGTGCCGTCGGGCATGCGGACGACGTCGACCCGGTAGTACCCGGCCTGGGTCAGTTCCTTGAGGGCCCTGCGGACCGCGCCGCGCCCCTGGGGGCTGGTGTCCGCCATGTGCCGTCCGTCCTCGCGCCTACCGTCGGGGCGGGAGAGGAGGTCCGCGAGCAGGCCTCGGGCGGTGAAGGTCAGCCGCCGGTCCTGTAGCAGGGTGTTGGGCAGCACGGTGAAGTTGCGCACGTGGGCGCTACGATGGACGCGCATCGGGAGTTGGAGCTCCTGTTGCCGGACCCCGGGGTGTTGGTAGCACCGCCGGGGTCGCCTGTTTTCGGTTGGACCACGGAACGTACCACGCTGCCTCCCGGCATCGGGGCCGCTTCACGAAAACACTGATGATCACAACTCCCGTCGGGGGTAGGCATGTTCGAGTGGCGGCCGCGGGTGTGCCGGGATCGCCTGGTGCAACGGTACTTTCGGGGCACGGTTCGAACGAGGTGCCGAGGTGGCGTCGTACAAGAGTAGGCGGGGGCCGTCGGAGGGGCTGAGGCGACCGCGAGCGCTCGCTGCCTGGCGGTCATTACGGAGGCGTCCTGAGGTCATGCGGGCCCGCAAGGCGTCCCGTGGACCTTGGCACCCCGCGACGGAGGTGCCCGGGACGGGCCGTCATGAGGCGCCCCGGCAGCGTCTAGGGTCGCCGACGATGTCGCACCGGCCGCTCGCCGGTGGTACCTCGACCTGGTCCAGCGGCCGGTGGCGGCCGAGGCACGGACCCGGAGTCCGCTCGGCGGGGAGTCGACCTTCCGGGGCAGTGCCGAGACGTCGTCCTGCAAGGCCTCTGGCTGCTCTACCGGGAGGTGACGTCGGATCGGTCCCCCACGGCCGGCGTGGCATTCGAGATCCTCACCGTGGTGGGGCCCGACAGGGCGCGCCTGCAACGTGTTCGGGAGCTCGCGGCCGACCGGCTCCGTGTGCTGCCGGACGGGCCTGTGCGACGACGACCTCCAGGCCTCGATCGCCCACTCTGGCTGATCCGGTCGAGGCCGAGCCCTCCGGTCGGTGAGCACTGGGGGGCGTGGCTGGGCTGGGCCCGGCCTTGGCGGTGCTTTTGGTGCGGGTGCGAGGAGGGCCGGCGTTCCGTAGCCCCGGTGCGTGCGGGCCTTGTGTTCGAGCTGCCGGCCGTGCGGCCTCCTTCGTTCCCGTGGTCGCCGCGTCTCCTCCGGGACCCGTCCCCTCCCAACTCCGGTGTCCCACTGCGGCGTTCCAGGTCTCCCCGCTTCCGCTGGTCGGGACGTCAGTCGTCGTTCCGCCATCCCCATCCTGGTGCCCGGGGCGTGGTGGCCGGAACGGATCGCCCGGCATGCTCCGGTCGTCCCGACAGCGGGTGCACCACCATGCGCACCATCACCCGGACCCTGTCGTCTACGTCGGCGCGGTCCATAAGGCCCTCGTCCTCGGCGGTCGGACGGCACGGGCCGTTGTGGAAGCCTGCGGCGCACGGCACGGCAGCTGACGTCCCGTCAGCTGTACCGACCTTCGCCGGCGGGCCCCGCGGCGCATAAATGGAGGATTCATGACATTACGGATAGCGATCACCGCCGAGCCGATCCCTTCCCATGTGTCGGCACTCGACTACGTCACCGGCCCGGCCTTTGAGCAGGGCCATGCGGTCACGCTCTACGCCCCCCTGATGTTCCGCCTCGAAGCCCGGCGGCGAGGGGTGGGGTTCCACCGGGCGGGAACGGACTGGACCTGCGATCCGGCCGTTCAGTGGGCGGCGAGCGAGGTCTGGAAGGAGCGCGGCAACGCGTCCTTCAACCGCCACGTCTTCGGTCGGCTCTGGCCGGACCATGCCGAACCGAAGGCCCGTGACCTGATCACCGCGTGGACACGGGCACGGCCTGACCTGGTGATCGCCGAGTGCAGTGATCCCGGTGCGCACCTCGCGGCGAAGGTCCTGGACCTGCCCGTGTTCACCGCGGACAACGGCCTCGGTCCGGTGCTCCACGACCTGTGGGACACCGACATCGCGCCCGCGTTGACACCCCTCTACAAGCAGTACGGCCAGGACGCACCCGTACTGCCCGCGATGCTCACCCCGGCGCCGGTCCGGTGGTTCCACGAGGCGCCCCCGCCCTCGACGCGCGCCGTCCGGCGCACCCTCGCGAAGTTCCGTACAGCCTTGCCCGAGGGGCCGGAGCGCTCCCCGTTCTCACGCCCGCTCGTCTACGTGAGCCTGGGCACCCTGACCACCACGATGTCCGGCCTGCGCGACGTCGTCGGGAATGTGTACCGGGAGATCATCGCCGCGCTCTCCGACCTCGGCTGCGAGGCGATCGTGTCCGCCGGAGACCTCACCGGGGACCTGCGTAGCGCGGACCCCCGCATCACGGTCGTCGGGCACGTCCCACAGCCCGCGCTCCTGCACCGTGCCGACCTGTTCGTGACCCACGGGGGCCGGGCGTCCCTGCTCGACGCGGTGCAGGCGGCGACGCCCGTCCTCGGCCTGGGCGTTCTCGCCGACCAGCCCGGCAACGCCGCCGCGTTCGCCCGGCACGGCTTCGGCCGCGCGCTGGATGCCGCGGCGACACGCGGCGAGATCGCCGACGCCGTGATGGCTGTTCTCGGCGACTCCCGCTACGCCGCAGCCGTGGACGCCGCCGCCGTCACGTTGTCACAGCTGCCACCGGTCGACATCACGGAACTATGGGACAGTGCATGATTCATGGGCCCGCAGGTGCCACCGCGCCATCCGCTCCGCCTCGAGGAGCGCCGGTCGAAAGGCTGCTGGCGGTGACGCCGACCAGTGGGTGGGCGTAGCCGTCGTCACCGTGTCCGTGCACTGACTGCAGGGAGGCGTGAGCGGCCCGCGGTGCCTGGTCCCGGCTCGCCCCGTAGGCTGAGGTTCCCGCCCCGACGGTCTATGGGCTGCGTTCCGGCCCTCACATCACCGATGCGTGGCACGATGTGCCGTGGTTCCTTGACACCTCAACAGTTCACGTACGCACACCATTGCCAGAGGCCGATTCGGAATCGGCAAAGAAACAGCAAAGCCGTCACATCGTCCCAGGTCGCGAAGAGTCCTCCCCGCACCCGCGGGGGTCAGCCGGCCACCGGGCCGGTGACAGTGAGGCCGGTCCGGTCCTCCCCGCACCCGCGGGGGTCAGCCGGGCAGTGGCCCGCCGAGGGCCCGGATGTGGACGTCCTCCCCGCACCCGCGGGGGTCAGCCGGCCGCTACGGTGCTGGACGCGGTGCGATTGGGGTCCTCCCCGCACCCGCGGGGGTCAGCCGTCGAGCAGCAGGTCCTGCCCGAGGAGGCCTCAGTCCTCCCCGCACCCGCGGGGGTCAGCCGCTGGAGCGGCCGGTGGCCGACCTGGCGGGCGAGTCCTCCCCGCACCCGCGGGGGTCAGCCGATCGTTCGCAGCGCAGGCTACTCAGAGCAGACGTCCTCCCCGCACCCGCGGGGGTCAGCCGGACACTTGGGAATGGCCGTTCGGCCTGGCCGCGTCCTCCCCGCACCCGCGGGGGTCAGCCGGCCAATGGCCGTCCGGACCACTACCTGGAGAGGTCCTCCCCGCACCCGCGGGGGTCAGCCACAGGAGCCACCACCAATGACCAGCGCCGACACGTCCTCCCCGCACCCGCGGGGGTCAGCCGGTGGACACGATCCTCGACGCGTCCCAGGAATCGTCCTCCCCGCACCCGCGGAGGTGGTGCCCTTCTTCACGAAGCCGGTGTCGTCGATGATCAGGACTCCGCTGTCCTCCCCGAGTCGTTCGGCGACGTAGTGCTGAAGTTCGTCGCGGATCTCCTCATCGAGCGCACCGGCGCGGACGCCCGGTCCGTCTTCGAGCGGCACCTGGAGAAGCTGGCCAGGCGGCCACTCACCGGGGAGGCCACCGCTTGAACACCCCCGGCCCTGGCCCCGCCCCCACCCCCGCGCCGACGACGGCGCCGACGACGACGGCGACGGCGACGGCCGACCCGGCGGACGGCGTTGACGACGCCGCGATGATGCAGTGGCAGCCCCCGGGCAGCGACGCGGAGATCATCGACGGCAGCAGGACCACCCTGCGGGCGACCGCCCGTGCCCTGCCTCGCCTGCTCGCCCTGGCCCTGCGCCTGGGCCGGCAGGCCGACCGGCCCGCGCTGATCGCGCTGATCGCCGGTGCGGTGGCCTCGGCCGCGGCCTCCGGCTTCGGCCTGCTGGCGACCACCGGCATGATCACGCACCTGGTCGCCGGCTCCGGCCCCTTCGCCGACCGCCTGACCCGCTCCGCCCCGTCCGTGGCGGTGCTGGCCGCGATGGCCGGGACGGCCGCCCTGCTGCGCATCCTCAGCGAGTGGGTCGCCGAACGGATCGGCCCGAAGATCGCCCGCGCCGCCGAGCAGGAGCTGATCGACGCCGCCACCCACGCCGAGGTCGTCGCCTACGACAACCCGAAGTTCCAGGCCGCCCGGGACGCCGCCGACCGCGGCGCGAGCGCCACCCGCGACCTGCTGTCCCAGACCCGCGACGTCATCGGCTACACCGCCGACCTGGCGGCCGCCGGGATCGTGATCGCCACGATCCACTGGGCCCTGCTGCCGCTGCTCGTCCTCGCCGTCATCCCGCAGGCCCTGGCGCGTACGGCGGCCGCGAACGCCTTCTACCGGGCGATGACGGCCACCTACGGCGCCACCCGCGCCGCCAACGTGCTGCGCTGGATCCTGTGCGACCGGCGCTCGGCCGCCGAGATCCGCTCCAACACCCTCGCCCCGTTCCTGCTGCGCATCTACGGCCGGGCCGCCGCGAAGGTCACCGAGGCCACCGACCGGGCCGCCGGCCGAAGCGCCGTCCTCGGCCTGTACGGCGCCGTCGCCTCCGGCGCCGGGGCCTGCCTGGTCTGGGGCGGGCTGGCCTGGCTGCTGGCGGGCGGCCACGTCACCCTCGCCTCGGCCGGCACCGCGGTGATCGCGCTGCGCTCGGCCGCCGCCGACCTCCACGCGGCCGCGAACTACGCCGCCGCGGTCCACCGTACGGGCCTGTACGTCGGCGACTGGCAGGCGTTCACCGGCCTGGCCCGCTCCCAGCGCCTGGACCGCGGTACGGCCGCGCCGCCGCCGCGGACGGCGGTGATCGAGGCGAGGGGCGTCACCTTCGCCTACCCCGGTTCGGAGCGGGTCGCGCTGGCGGGCGTGGACTTCCGCGTCCGCCGGGGGGAGATCGTCGCCGTGGTCGGCGTGAACGGTGCGGCGAAGTCGACCCTGATGAAGCTGTTGTGCGGGCTGACGCTGCCCGACGGCGGCGAGGTCGTCTGGGACGGCGTCTCCACCCGTGACATGGACCCGGCCCTGCTGTGGCGGCAGGTCGCGTTCGTCCAGCAGGACTTCTCGCACTGGCCGTTGACGGTCCGGCAGAACATCACGCTGGGGCAGGCGCGCGGGCTCGGCGACGAGGCCGTGCTGGAGGCCGCCGCCGCGACCGGCGCCGACGAGGTGGTCGCCGAGTTGGACGACGGCCTCGACACCCTGCTGGCCAAGGAGTTCTGGGGCGGTGCCGAGATCAGCGAGGGCCAGTGGCAGCGGGTGGTCACCGCGGGCTCGTTCTTCCGGGCGCGCGGCGGGACGCTGCTGATCCTCGACGAGCCGACCAGTGCGATGGACCCGCGCGCGGAGCACCGGATCTTCAACGGGCTCGCGGGGATCGCCGAGGACTGCGCCATCGTGCTGGTCACGCACAACCTGGAGAACACGCGGGTCGCGCACCGGATCGTGGTCCTCGACCACGGCCGGGTGATCCAGGAGGGCACCTTCGACGAACTGGCCTCGGCCCCGGGCACCTTCGCCGAACTCCGGGCCCTGCAGCACGACCGGGCGCAGGCCGTCCCGGGCCAACGGGCCCCGGAGGCCGACTGACGGGCGGGGGCCGCCACCCGCTCCCGTCGAGCCCGGTGACGGTCGTGAACGGATCCGCTCGGCGGTCGACGGCGTACGGCCACCGTCCCCGGCGCGACGGCCGGGCACGGGGACACGGCTCCGGCGGGGTCCGGTGACCGGGGGCCGGCGCGCTGCCGGGCCAGTAGGTTCCCGGCCCCGGTCGTCGACGGCAGGCCGAAGCGGGCCAGGGACCGGTGGCGGCCTGATCCGGGGCAACCGCGGAACCGGCCGGTGCGGGAGCGGCCCGCCCGGGGAAAACGGGCGGGCCACGGCGAAGAGCGGCACCCCGGACGAGCGGTTCCCGGGCGCCGCCGCCGCGTTGCGGGTCGTGGGCGCTGCGGTTCCGGCCGCCTACTGCATGAGTTCCCGGTGCGGTTGTTCGAAGGAGAGCGGGCAGCAGTAGAGCTGCATGTCGTAGCTGCGCCCGATCAGGACGCCGAGGTCCTCACCGGAGCCCCGGTCCTCGACGGGGTACGTCCGTGCCCTCGGGGCGCGGCAGCAGGGGGACGCCGCGCGCGTAGAGCTGGACCACGGGCAGCATCGCGTTCAGTCGGCAGCCCCGGGCGGCTGACCCCCGCGGGTACGGGAGGACGCCATCTCCCAGTCCGGGCCGGTCCCGACCAACGGGTGACCCCCGCGGGCGCGGGGAGGACAGCACCGGGGCGAGCTTCTGCCAGGCCAGGTCCGGCTGACCCCCGCGGGTGCCGGGAGGACATCGCGAGCTGCACGCACTGCCGGCGCCCGTCCGGCTGACCCCCGCGGGTGCGGGGAGGACCGCGGTTCTCGGGAGGGTGTCGTGATCCCGATCGGCTGACCCCCGCGGGTGCGGGGAGGACTATCACCGCACCGGGCGGCGCTGCCCCGCCGCCGGCTGACCCCCACGGGTGCGGGGAGGACGATCCGACTCCGGTGATCTCCATCACCGGGCGCGGCTGACCCCCGCGGGTGCGGGGAGGACAGCACGCCGCCTGCCCCGGCCTCGGCGAACTGCGGCTGACCCCCGCGGGCGCGGGGAGGACCTGCTGGCGGAGACCGTCGAGGGCGGCGCGGGCGGCTGACCCCCGCGGGTGCGGGGATGACACCTCGCGGCCGCCGTCGGCGAGGCCTGGCGCCGGCTGACCCCCGCGGGTGCGGGGAGGACGGTAGTTGGCGTGGTCGGAGCCCTCGGAGGTGCGGCTGACCCCCGCGGGTGCGGGGAGGACGCGACGGCCGGTTCCGTACCATCCCGGTGGACCGGCTGACCCCCGCGGGTGCGGGGAGGACAGCCAGTACCCCTCGATCGGCGCCTGGGTGAACGGCTGACCCCCGCGGGTGCGGGGAGGACGCCTGAACACCCTGCTCCTGGGCCTGGACCGGCGGCTGACCCCCGCGGGTGCGGGGAGGACCTGTACCGGCGGACCGCCCGGTGCCGGAAGTGGGGCTGACCCCCGCGGGTGCGGGGAGGACTAGAAAGCGGCGTCGCGCGGGTAGCCGTCCAGCGGCTGACCCCCGCGGGTGCGGGGAGGACATCTCCGCCGCGTCCACCACCACCACACCCGGCTGACCCCCGCGGGTGCGGGGAGGACGACGTCAACCTCTACCGCTACGCCGCGGACGGCGGCTGACCCTCGCGGGTGCGGGGAGGACACCCTGTTCGGCGGCGACCCCGGCACGCGGACCGGCTGACCCCCGCGGGTGCGGGGAGGACTGCCTGCGGGGGTCTAACCGGGACTCGCTCTTCGGCTGACCCCCGCGGGTGCGGGGAGGACGACGTCAACCTCTACCGCTACGCCGCGGACGGCGGCTGACCCTCGCGGGTGCGGGGAGGACACCCTGTTCGGCGGCGACCCCGGCACGCGGACCGGCTGACCCCCGCGGGTGCGGGGAGGACTGCCTGCGGGGGTCTAACCGGGACTCGCTCTTCGGCTGACCCCCGCGGGTGCGGGGAGGACGGCGTCGGAGGCCTTGGTGATCTGGGCCTGGACGGCTGACCCCCGCGGGTGCGGGGAGGACCTACGAGCTGACCGTTCCCGAGGACGCCACCGCGGCTGACCCCCGCGGGTGCGGGGAGGACCTGTTCGACACCGAACTGGGCAGGCTGTACGACGGCTGACCCCCGCGGGTGCGGGGAGGACCGCCGACCAGAGCCCGCCCGCCGCCGCCCCGTCGGCTGACCCCCGCGGGTGCGGGGAGGACGTGCCCAAGCGCGTCCAGGAGCACCAGGTCCGCGGCTGACCCCCGCGGGTGCGGGGAGGACACGACCGTCGTCGCCGCCGTGGTCGTCATCGGCGGCTGACCCCCGCGGGTGCGGGGAGGACGACGCCGCGTTCCGTGGGGCGTTCACCTTGGCCGGCTGACCCCCGCGGGTGCGGGGAGGACACCACCAACACCCCTGGCAGCACCGGGGGTTGCGGCTGACCCCCGCGGGTGCGGGGAGGACCGTTCGTGGTGGTGTCCATGTGCCCATCCTCCCGGCTGACCCCCGCGGGTGCGGGGAGGACGACATGATCGCTGCGCTGGAGCTCCAGGTGGACGGCTGACCCCCGCGGGTGCGGGGAGGACGCACGGCGGGCCACGGCGACGGGCTGGATCTGCGGCTGACCCCCGCGGGTGCGGGGAGGACCTGCTGCCGCGCGGCCTCCAGACGCTGCTCGGCGGCTGACCCCCGCGGGTGCGGGGAGGACGGTGCGGGCGCGGCCGGAGGACGTCTGGGTGGCGGCTGACCCCCGCGGGTGCGGGGAGGACGTGACGTCGGCGCCCCGGCAGCAGCCGGCCATCGGCTGACCCCCGCGGGTGCGGGGAGGACGGTTGTCCCGCCTCGGCGAGGAGGGCCGAGTGCGGCTGACCCCCGCGGGTGCGGGGAGGACTGTAGATGGCCACTGAGCTGCGAATCGCACACCGGCTGACCCCCGCGGGTGCGGGGAGGACATGCGCGGGTAGCCGCGCTCGTCGATCCACTTCGGCTGACCCCCGCGGGTGCGGGGAGGACATGATCCGCGCTCCCTCGTACCCTCGCCTGTCCGGCTGGCCCCCGCGGGTGCGGGGAGGACGTTGTCCCGCCCGGATTGCCCCGGTCAGGGACCGGCTGACCCCCGCGGGTGCGGGGAGGACACTTCGTGACCTGCGGCGTTGTGGGGGCTTTGCGATTTCTTGACCATGTGGGCCCTGTATTTGATGCCATGTCAAGTATCGAGGTGTCAAGGACCGCTCACACGATGCTACGGCTGCCGCGCGGCGAGTGCGGTAATCCGGCGGCAACAGGTGGTGACTGCGGAGCGGCAACTTGGGGCGCAAGGGTGTCCTGCGCTGGATGGTGAGCGGGCAGGTGCTTCTGCCCGTCCCGTCGGCGGCCTCCCGCACGTAGGGGCTGACCTATCGAAGAGGTCCCCCGCCGTCCCTGCGTCGGTCCCGCGAGTAGCCAAAAGCTCCAACCTACGGGGTGGTTGGGCCCGGTCGGCGGTGTCTGAATCGTTACACGAACCACCCGCGCATGCCTTCGGGTGCCAACGACCTCGGGCGATGCGTCGAGGGTCCCGCCGGACGGCTCCTCGCCCGTACCTGAATCCGATGCGGGAGCCGAGGGGATTGTCGGTGGAAGCTGATAGATCCTCAGGCGTGAACGAAAGCAATCCCGTTGGCCGGTTCGAGCCGGTCGATCCCGACTCTCGCCTGTGGGGCAAGAGCGCCGGCCTGCCCGGTCCGTACCCGGTGATCTGTCACCTCCTGGATACCGCTGCTGTCGCGGGCGCACTGTGGGACGCGGTCCTGAGCGAGCGGGTACGGGCGCGGATCGCCGGGGCCATGGGCGTCAGCGAGGCTGAGGCCCGGAAGACGGTGATGCTGTGGGCCGGGCTCCACGACATCGGGAAGATCTCGCTGCACTTCCAGCAGCAGGTCGCCGAGGAGTTCGCGGAGCTGATGGGGGACCCGGCGTATGCGGAGGACAACCCGGCGGCGAAGCGCAGCGGGTACTTGAGGCACGAGACGGCCACGCACTGGGGGCTGGTCGAGTTCTTCAGGCAGTGCGGCTACCCGCTTCACAAACCGGTCCGGAAGTCGCCGGCCCACCAGATCGCCCAGCTGCTCGGCGGGCACCACGGATGCTTCGCCCCCACGCTGCAGGTGAAGGAGATCAACAACCCGTCGGGCTACCAGCCCGCTCTCGGCACTGCGGAGGGCTGGCGGGAGCAGCGGCTCGCGCACGCCCACGCGGTCCGTCGGACGGTCGGGGCCGACAAGCCGCTGGAGTCCGTGCTGCCCGGTGAGCTGGCGGTGGTGGTCGCCGGGCTGGTCGTGGTGGCCGACTGGCTGGCCAGCCAGGTCGACGTCATCGAGCCGCGGATGCCCGGGGAGGACTGGAAGACCGGGGACTCGGAGCTCGCCGAGCACTTCGAGACGGCGGCCGAGGCCGCACCGCGGTGGGTCCGCGCGGCAGGCCTCGGGCGGGCGGCGTTCCCGGACAGGCCATTCACCCGGCAGTTCCCGTTCTCCCCGAACAAGCTCCAGGCCGACGTCGCGGAGTACTTGCCCAAGGTGGTGAAGGGGCCCGGACTGCTGCTGGTCACGGCCCCGACCGGCGACGGCAAGACCGAGACCGCCCTGCACGCGGCCTCCGTGATGGCGAGGGCCTCAGGCGCCTGCGGGATCTACTTCGCGCTGCCGACGATGGCCACGGCGGACGCGATGTTCACCAGGGTCCGCAGGTTCGCCGAGGACAACGTCGAGGGCGATCGCGCGCTCACACTGCTGCACAGCATGGCCTGGCTGAGCCCGGACTACGCCCCGGGGGAGGGGGCGACCGACGGGTCGGCCGTTCTCGCGGACACCGAGGCCGGCCAGTGGCTGCGCACGGGGCGTCGGGGCCTGCTCGCGCCGCTCGCCAACGGCACCGTCGACCAGGCGCTGACCGGCGTACTGCCGGTTCGCTACGGTTTCCTGCGGCTGTTCGGCCTGTCGAACAAGGTGCTGGTGCTGGACGAGGCGCACGCCTACGGCCCGTGGATGCACAGCCTTCTGGTGCGGCTGCTGGAGTGGCTCGGCGCGTTCGGCGCCCCGGTCGTGCTGCTGTCGGCGACCTTGACCGGCAGGGCGGCCTCGTCGCTGGTTGACGCCTACCGGCGTGGCGCGGGCTTCCGCGAGCCGTCCACGGTGGAGCCCTGCTACCCGGGATGGCTCTTCGTGGACGCGGGCAGCGGATCGGTGTCCGAGCCGCGCGAGGCCGGCAGCAGCCGCACCCGGACCCTGCGCGTGCAGACCCGTCGGGTGCACTGGGACGTCCGGGACGAGGACATCGCGAAGAAGCCGGGAGTGCAGGGGCGGCGCGACGCCCTGCTCGAGATCCTCACCCCGGTGGCCACCGAGGGGGGCTGTGTCCTCGTCTGCTGTACCACCGTGGACGAAGCCCAGCGCACCTACCGCTACCTGGAGTCGGCCCTGCCCGCTCTCGCCGCGCGCGACGGGGGCCTGCGGCTGCTCCACTCCCGCTACCCCGCCCACGAGCGGCAGCGCATCACCACCGAGTGCGAGGCCGCCTACGGCAAGCCGGCCGACGACGCGGCGGCGGCCGTCCCGCGGGAGGGCTCGATCCTGGTGGCCACCCAGATCGTCGAGCAGTCACTCGACCTGGACTTCGACCTGATCGTCTCGGACCTCGCCCCGCTGGCGCAGCTCCTGCAGCGGGCCGGCCGCGGCAAGCGCCACGAACGCCCCAACCGCCCCGCCTGGACCGGCCCGGCCGCCGAGCCGCGCATGATCGTGCTGGAGCCGCTCGGCGACAAGGACCGCGCGGCCGCACCCCGCTCCTGGGGCACCGTCTACGACGCGTCCCTGCTGCGCCGCACCAGTCTGCTGCTCGAGAAGCAGTCCGGCGGTGCGATCGAGGTCCCCGGAGACGTCCAGGAGCTCGTGGACGAGGTCTACGCGGACGACTTCGGAACGGACCTGGACAAGGCCGCCTCGGCGGAGCTCGAGCGGATGGACGCGGAGCGCATCGCCTCGGCCGCCGCCGAGGAGCAGATGGCGGAGACCACCGCGGTCCCGGCCCCCTACGGTGTGGCCGACGACCTCTCCCAGCTCAGCGAGCGCGGCTTCGCCGTCTCGGACGACCTGCTGACCACCCGCCTCGGCGCGGACAGCGGCCGTGCCGTGTGCGTCTTCCAACGGGAGAACGGCTGGAGCCTCGATCCCGACCGCGATGTCCCGCTGCCCGCGGCGAACCGGGATGAGATCGCGCTGATCATGCGGCACACCGTGCCGCTGCCCGGCCGCTGGCTCGCCGGCCGCACCGAGGAGAACGCCGTGCCGAAGGCCTGGAAGGACCGGCCGCTGCTCACCGACCTGGCGCTGCTGCGCCTGCGCCCCGACGGTGACCGGTGGACGGGCCGGCTGGGGGAGCGGCAGCTCATGTACTCGAACGTGGGAATTTCCGAGAACTAGCGTCGTAGGCGCCGCACTTGACGATACGTTGGCTATGCCGGTCCCGGACGGGATCGTCGTCCCTCCGGGACCAGCGTGACCCCCGCTCGCGCGGGGACAGGCCTGCCGACACGGCCGTTCCTAGGCGCCGCACGGCTCACCCTCGCTCGCGGCTCACCCCCGCTCGCTTGCGGGGACCGCGCCGAGTCTACCCACCCTGTGACCACCCGCACCCGTACCCGCCTCGCCGGAGGCCGCATGACATCCGCCCCACCCGCCTATAACCTCCCCGCCTACAACCTCCTCGACGAACCGTGGATCCCCGTCCGCTGGCTTTCCGTCCGCTGGCTCCCCGGGCAGGAGACGAACGACACGGCGGACTCCACCGCGCTCCGTCCACCCGAGGTCGGCCTGCGCGAACTCCTGCTGCGCGCCCACGAGATCGCGCAGATCGCGGTCGCCGACCCGCCCGCGCTCTCCGCGCTGTACCGCGTCCTGTACGCGATCACCGCCCGCGTGGCGGAGCTCGACGAAGCCGGTCCCGGAGACTGGTCCGACCGCCGCGACGAACTGGTCACCGAGGGAGGCTTCAGCGAAGAACAGGTCTCCCGGTACGTCACGCCGATCCACGACCGCTTCGACCTCTTCGACCCCGCGCGGCCCTTCCTGCAGGACCCGAGGCTGGCCGAGCAGTGCGACCCGGCGAACACCGCCGGCGTCGACAAGCTCGTCACCACCCGCCCCTCGGGCAACAACCACTCCTGGTTCCAGCACGTCAACAGCGCCGCCCCCGAGCTGCCCACCTCCGACCAGGCCGTCCTGCACCTGCTCGTCTGGCACTACTACGGCCCCTCCGGACGATGCTCCAGCCGCACCGTCGGCGGCACCAAGGCGGCCAGCAGCAAGGCCGGACCCCTGCGCAGCACGCTCTCCTACCATCCGGAGGGCGAGACACTGTTCGAGACGCTGCTGGCCGGACTCCCCGAACCGGCCGAGGACGTCTCCCGCGCCAGCGACCTGTGCCCGTGGGAACGGGACGGACTGCCCGACCCCGTGGCCGCCCCTCCAACGCTGAAAGGACCGTGCTCCGCGCTCACGGCCCGCTCCCAGCACGCGCTGCTGCTCGTGCCCGATGCCACCGGCCGGCACGTCCGGGACGCGTTCATCACCTGGGCGAACCAGCTCAAGATCTCCCGCGAGGGCGACCCGTACCTGATCTGGCAGACCAGCAAGGAGAACAACCCCTACCCCCGTCCCGCCGACTCCCAGCGCGCGCTGTGGCGGGACCTGGACGCCCTGCTGCTCAACAACCCCGCAGGCAGCACCCGGCCGCGGCGCCCGGCGGTGTTCCGCACCGCACTGAGAGTCTCGGAAGACCTGAGGGTGCGCGCACTGGGATTCGAACAGGACGGACAGGCCAAGGACATCCAGTTCGTCGACGCGGTCACCCCACCGGTGCTCGGGCTCGCCGAGGACAGGGACCCCACGGTCGCCGTCGAGATCGGCCGCCTGCGCGTCCTGGGGGAGCGCTACGGCAACCGGCTCGACCGGGCCGTCAAGAAGGCCTGGGCCGGCTTCACCACGGCTCCCAAGATCCGCGACTGCACCTGGGCCGCGGACGCCGCGGCCCGCTACTGGCCCGCCGCCGAAGCCGAGTTCTGGAAGCGCCTGAACGCGCGCGACTTCGACGGCGCCGCCGCGGCGTTCCGCACCCTCGCCGAACAGGCCTACGACACCGTCACCTACGGCGCGCTCGGGACCATGCGCGGAGCCAAGGCCTGCACCACCGCCCGCCTCGAGCTGTACGGCGGGCCGGTGAAGCACCTGACCGGGACCGGCGGTACCGGCGGCCGCACCACCAGTACGGAGGACGCATGAGCACGACCAGCACCATCCCCGGGCCCGCCAAACCGGCGGACGACACGGTCGGCACGACGAAAGAGCCCTCCCTCATCCCCTCGCTGGGACGGGCACGTGCCTTCACCGCCAGGATCGACAAGCGCAGCCACGAGGACCCCGGCGTCCGCGCGGCCCTGCGCCGTGGCGTCGGCAAGGACCTGGACGCCGTGCCCTTCATGCACCGTTACGTGGCCTCCTGGCTCACCGAGGACCAGACGCGCAGCCGCGACGTCCAGCGCGCCTTCTACACCGTCGCCTCCCTGATCGCCGCACAGCGCCGCGACCAGTACGCCGCCGCGAAGGCCGAGACGCCGAAGAAGAGCGGGGCGGAGGAACAGCCGACAGGCGAGGGGACGACGGCCGCCGACGCGGCGCCGGACACACCCGGCCACCCGGCCGACCGTCCGGAGGACACGGAGGCCGGGACCGCCAAGCGGGTCCCCCCGCGCAGCCTCGGCCATGCCTTCGCCGACGGTGTCACCAAGGGGGGCCAGAGCGCCGGTCTGCGGGAGACGTCGGCCGAGACCCGCCTCAACCTGCTGAGCCGGCAGAGCGTCGACGGCCTGCACCGCCACCTGCCCGGAGCCGTCCGCCAACTGCGCGGCTGCGACGTGGAGATCGACTGGGCCCAGCTCCTCATCGACCTCTGCCAGTGGCGGCGCCGCTCCGGCGCTGTCAAGCGGACCTGGCTCCAGGACTACCACCGGGCCCTACAGAAGGACGGCGAGCGCCGGGCCCGCGAACACGACGACGACCAGGCCGAGAGCACCGACACCGACAACCCGGACAGCACCGGACCCGAAGCCTGACCGGCGCCCATCCCGCACCACCGCACACCCGTAACCCCAAGGAGCAGAGCATGCCCGGCCCCGACCGCACCACCGCCCGCTTCCTCGACATCCACGTCGTCCAGAGCGTCCCGTTCGCCAACCTCAACCGTGACGACAACAACTCCGTCAAGACCGTCCGCTACGGCGACACCGAGCGCACCCGCGTCAGCAGCCAGTCCTGGAAGCGCGCCGTGCGCGAGTACTTCCAGGACAGCTTCGGCGAGCAGGCCCTGCGCACCCGCCGCATCGGCGCCCGCGTCACCCGCCTCCTCCAGGAGCAGCACGGCTGGCCCGCCGAACTCGCCCAGCGAGCCGGCCAGCACGTCGCCGCCGGCAGCAGCATCAAGTTCGAGACGGCCAAGGACTCGCCCGTCATCACCACCAACGCCATGGTCTACGTGCCCGAGACGGCCGTCGCCGAACTCGCCGCCCTCGCCCAGGAGCACCGCGCCGACCTCGAGAGCGCCAAGGACATCAAGAAGACCAGCGACAAGAGCGTCCTGCCCAAGGAGACCATCGACGCGATCCTGCGCAGCCGCAACGGTGTCATCAACCTCTTCGGCCGCATGCTCGCCGAGGTCGACGACGCGGGTGTCGACGGCGCCGTACAGGTCGCCCACGCCCTGACCACCCACGGCACCGACGTCGAGCTGGACTACTTCTCCGCCGTCGACGACGTCACCTCCGCCTGGGGGGACACCACCGGCAGCGCCCACATGGGCCACGCCGAGTTCAGCGCCGGCGTCTTCTACCGCTACGCCACCGTCGACCTCGCCGACCTGGCCGCCAACCTCGGCGGCGACCGCGACGCCGCCCGCGAACTCGCCGCAGGGTTCGCCGAAGCCTTCATCCTCTCCCTCCCGCGCGCCAAGAAGACCGCCACCGCCCCCCACACCATCCCCGACCTCGTCCACATCGCCGTGCGCAGCGACCGCCCGCTCTCCTACGCCGCCGCCTTCGAGCAGCCCGTCGCCTCCCAGGAGAACGGCGGCTACGGCCCCGCCTCCCGCACGGCCCTGGCCCGCTACGCCGTGGCCGCCGACAAGCTCCTCGGCGGGCGCGGCACCGTCACCGCGGCGTGGGCCAGCCTGGAGGACAAGGACCTCGACGGCCTGGGCACCCGCGTCGACTCCTTCCCCCAGCTCATCGACACCGCCATCGACGCGGCCTTCACCACCGACCGCACCGGAACCGACACCGCTACCACCACCGACGCCGCCTCCGTCACCGCCGGGGCCGGCGCATGAGCACCCCCACTCCCACCCGGGGACTGCTGCTGCGCCTGGCCGCGCCGCTGCAGTCCTGGGGCGAGACCGGCCAGTTCAACGAGCGCGACACCGCGTCCTTCCCCACCCGCTCCGGCGTCATCGGCCTGCTCGCCGCGGCCCTCGGCCGGAAACGGGACGAGGACATCGACGACCTCGCCACCCTCTCGCTGACCGTCCGCACCGACCGGGCGGGCGTCATCCTGCGCGACCTGCACACCGTCGGCGGCGGCCTGCCCGCCGCCCGCACGGTCACCACCGCCGAGGGCAAGAAGCGCACCGGGGCCACCGCCACCCTGCTGTCCCACCGCTACTACCTCGCCGACGCGGCCTTCACCGCCGTCGTCACCGCGGCCCCCGACCGCCTCGACACCTGGGCGCGGGCGCTGCGGAACCCGCACTGGCCCCCCTACCTCGGCCGCCGCTCCTGTCCGCCCGAGGGCCCCCTGCTGCTCGGCCTGGTCGACGACCCCCTGCACCACCTCGTCCACCTGCCGATCGCCAGGCGCGCCCGCAAGGGCGCCAGGACCGTCGACGTCGTCTTCCACGGCGACCAGCCGCTCGACCGCCTCGGCGACCACCCCCAGCCCGGGGCCGACGACGGAAGCACCCCCGCCGGAGAGGTCACCGACGACCCCGTCACCTTCCACCCCCGCAGGCGGGCCTACCGCGCCCGCCCCCGCTACCAGCGCACCCTCACCCTGCCCGCCGACCGCTGCAAGGGCCTCGCCGCCGGCTACCTGACCGCCCTCGGCGACTACCTCGACCAGCACACCACCCGCCCGGAAAGCATCCCCGCATGACCCTGTGGCTCACCCGCATCATCCCCGACCCGCGCAGCCGCGACGCCCGCCGCGACACCGCCGGCGCCGTCGACCTGCACCACCGCATGATGTCGCTCTTCCCGGACCACGTCGCCGACGACGAACCACGCCGCCGCCTCGGCGTGCTCTTCCGCACCGAATCCACCCCCGCCGGCGACCAGATCCTCCTCCAGAGCGCCGAGCGGCCCGACCTCGACCGCCTCCCCGCCGGATACGGACAGGCGGCGACCAAGACCCTCACCCCGCTCCTCGAGGCCCTGCGACCCGGCCTCCACATCCGCTACCGCATCGCCGCCAACCCCATCCGCAGGCCCAGCCGCGCCAGCCGCGAGCTCTACCGGCTCAAAGCCGTCGTCCCGCTCCAGGGCGCCGCCGCCGACGACTGGTGGGCCCGCCAGGCCCAGTCCTCCGGCCTCGACCTCGGCACCCTCCACTCCAGCCCCCTCGAAGCCGCCAAGGGCCACCGGCGCAGCGACCGACGACCCGTCAAACACGACCGCATACTGTTCGAAGGCACCGCCGCCATCACCGACGCCGACCGCCTGCGTACCCGCCTCACCGACGGCATCGGCAAGGGCAAGGCCTACGGCTGCGGCCTCCTCAGCATCGCCCCCCACCGGGGGCCCCAGTGACCGCCCGCCGCCCCGACCCCGGAGCCGCCCGACGCAGACTCGCCGCCCCCACCGTCGCCATGCTGCCCCGCATCGCCGACTCCCTCTCCTTCCTCTACCTCGACATCGTCCGCATCGTCCAGGACGACACCGGCGTCTGCGCCGAGGTCACCAGCCCCCACCGCGGCACCGAGACCGTCTACCTCCCCACCGCCGCCCTCAGCTGCGTCCTCCTCGGCCCCGGCACCTCCATCACCGCCCGGGCCCTGAGCACCTTCGCCCGCCACGGCACCACCGTCGTCATCGCCGGATCCGGCGGCGTCCGCTGCTACGCCGCCACCGTCCCCGAATCCCTCAGCACCACCTGGCTCGAACTCCAGGCCCGGGCCTGGGCGGACGACACCACCCGCCTGGCCGTCGCGACCGCCATGTACGAGCAGCGCTTCGGCCGCGGGACCGCCCCGGCAGGCAGCAACCTCAACAAACTCCGCGGACTCGAAGGGCAGCGGATCAAGGCCCACTACCGGCTCCTCGCCCAGCAGCACCGCATCGGCCGCTTCCGCCGCAACTACGACCCGGACTCCTGGGACACCCAGGACCCCGTCAACCAGGCCCTCTCCGCCGCCAACACCTGCCTCTACGGCATCGTCCACGCGGCGGTCCTCGCCCTCGGCTGCTCGCCCGCCCTCGGCTTCGTCCACAACGGCAACCAGCAGGCCTTCGTCTACGACATCGCCGACCTGTACAAGGCCGAACTCACCATCCCGCTCGCCTTCTCCCTCCACGCCTCCCCCCAGCCCGAAGCCGACGCCCGCCGCGGCTTCCGCGACGGACTGCGCCTGTTCCGCCTGCTGCCACGCATCGTCACCGACATCCAGCGACTGCTCGCGCCGGACCAGGACATCACCCTCCCGGACCCGGAGGAGCAACTCGTCGACCTGTGGGACCCGGTCTCCGGACCGGTCCCGGGCGGGGTCAACTACGCGGGGGAGGAACTGCTGTGAGGACCGGCCGGCCCGCACACCAGCACCCGGGAGGGGCGCGCCCATGGCAGCCATGACCGTCCTCTCCGCCACGGCGGTCCCCGACCACGTACGCGGCGCCCTCACCCGCTGGCTCCTCGAGGTCACCCCCCAGCTGTACGTCGGCACCATCTCCGCCAAGGTGCGCGAGGAGCTCTGGCAGGCCGTCAGCGGCTGCGTCGGCGACGGCGTGGCGGTCCTCGTCCACACGGCGGCCAACGAGCAGGGCTTCGAGCTGCGGACGGCGGGCGAGCAGCGGCGCAAGCCCATGGACTTCGACGGGCTGACACTGGTCGCGATGGCGGGCCTTCAGCCCGCGGACGCTCCGAACACCGCCGACACGTAGGGACGCCGCTGAGGTTCCACCTCGGGGGGTACCTCAGTCGAACGGCAGGAACGGCTGACCCCCGCAGGTGCGGGGAGGACGCCAGGACAGCCTCACCGACACTGTCCGGCACCGGCTGACCCCCGCGGGTGCGGGGAGGACGTGATCGTGTCGTCCGGGCTGTGGGGCACGAGCGGCTGACCCCCGCGGGTGCGGGGAGGACTCTTCGCGACCTGGGACGATGTGACGGCTTTGCTGTTCCTTTGCTGATTCCGGGTCGGCCTCCGACAATGGTGTGCGTACGTGACCTGTTGAGGTGTCAAGGAACCACGGCACATCGTGCCACGTGTCGGCCGCGGCGGCCTGCCGGTAGCGGCGGCCCGTGTGCCTTCGACGCGCCGGTTGAGCCGGCAAGAGCCGGCCCGGAACTGCAAGAGACGGCTGATTCCGCCGTCTGCGGGGCATGAGCCCGCGGCAGGCCCGGTGCGCGCGTCTGGGCTCCGCAGCCGAAGCTGTGAGGCCCAGAGGGGGGAAGGACTCGGTGTCACCCTCGGGCGGACGGCAGCGGGTTGGCCGACTTTTCCAGCCACGCCCGGTGCTTGCCCCCGTCCACGGTCAGGCCGAACCGCTCGAAGCCCGGCCGGCCCGCGGCCGTCCACCATCGGACGAGGTGCCGTTGGGCCGCCCGGACTGGTAGATGCAGCTGAAGGTCCAGGAGATCTGCATCCACGACGCTCCCGCGTGCGGAAGCGGCCCGGGGCGCGGTGGGCACTCCTGGACGGCGGGTGCGACCGAGATCACCTTGCAGTACTAAGGGAACTCCCCGGGGTACCACGAGGCCCTGTACAACCTCATTTACCACGGGGCCCGGGCAAGTGGTCCGGATGACCGTCGAGCTGGACGGCCAGACATACTGGGACACCGTCGCCTTGCTTCCCGGCAACCCGGGCCACGCCACCGGTTATGTCTGGGGCCCAGCCGCAAGACCCTCGATGGTCCGAAGGCACACCCGCTCACGGGCATCAAACTCGCCGCGTACGACGCCCAGGGGAAGGTTCTGGCGAGCAAGGCGGTGTCGTCCTGAGGCTGGACGTCGACCCGGTGAAGGGCCTCCACATCAACGTCGAGATCGGGAAGGGGGGAGTCGGCCGGGAACGCGGCGGCGCCCGCACCGTCCCGGGAGCCGTGGGTGGTCGATTGGTCACGGTCTCAGAGGTTTTCTCCGGAAAGCCCTTGTTCGGTCCAGTCCGAATCACCTTGGACTCGGCTCAGGACGGGGCGAATCTGGTGTCGCAACAAGGCATCCGAAAGCCATGTCCTGGCCGGGAACCGGCTTCCGGTGCTCCAGGGCGCGGAGTGCGTCGAAAGGAAGAAAACATGCGAGCAACGAAGGTCAGGGTCCTCGTGGGCTCCGCTGCCATTGTGTTGGCGGGGCTGGGCGGCATCGTGCCGGTCCAGGCGGCTTCGGTGCCGGAGGTCGCCGCCGGCGGCACGGCGCCGGCCTGCATCGACCGCAGCGATGTCACGAACACGGCCGGCGGTGGGATCGCGGGCTACGTGTACAACAACTGCGGCAGGACGATGCGTGTCAAGATCGTCATTCACAACTGGCGGGACACCTCCTGCCAGTCGATCCCGAACAGGCAGAGCAGGTACTTCCACACCGTCGGCGGGACCTACGACCGGACCGCGGTCTGCTGAGCGGCGGATGGCGGCTGATGCGAACAGCAGCTGATACTGCCGGGAGGCGGGACCAGGCGACCTGCTCCCGCCCCCCGGAAGCAGCACCTCGCCCGCCTCGCCGGGGCAGGGCTCAGTCTCACCTGCGGTCGGGTGGCAACGGGCCCGGCGCCGCGAGGCGGGCGCGCGGCGTCGTCGGCCGGATGCTCGGGCCATCGCAGGCGCCGGGCCTTCGGGATTTACTGACTTCGGCCTGTCAGGGTGAGGTCGGGGTATCGAGGGTCAGACTGGCGCTGGCTATGAAGCCGTCGAGGGCGTCAGGCTGGTACCGCAGGTGTTTGAGCGGCTGGACCGCCGCCAGCGCGGGCGGCGGCGAGGTCGCCGACCACGCCGACGGTGGTGCGGCCGTCCGGTGCGGCGTCGGTCCTGAAACAAGGAAGGAGGCTGCTGCCGGACTGGTTTGGAGCACCGGCCTTATGGCGCTGGTACTGACCTGTGTGATCGGGCAGGATCGATTCCATGAGGTCTCACGGCAGGGGGCTGTCAGCCGCGTGGGTTGCGCGGAAGGTCGTCGCCCACGACGAACTCCAGGCCGTGGCAGGCTCGCTGTGGTGGCTGCAGTCAGACCCCGAACACGGCGGGGTCCGGCGCGTGATGTGTTCGGAGCGCTCCGGCGAGGCCTTCGCGGTGACGCCGTCCGACCTCTCGGTCGGGAGCGGGCTCCACGCCTACGGTGGCGGCAGCTTCGCCGTGGTGGAGGACGGGGTGTGGTTCGTCGGCGACGACGGTTCCCTCTTCCACCAGCCGCTCGGCCGCACACCGGAGAGGATCGTGCGCGTCCGTGGGTCCGAACAGTTCGGGGACCTCGCTCCGGGCCCGGACGGCGGTGCGTTCGCGGTTCGTGGCGGCAGTGCTGCGGACGAGATCGTCGCCGTGTCTCCGGCTGGAGTCGTTCAGGTCCTGGTCCGTTCCTCCGGGTTCCTCTCCTGTCCCCGTCTCTCAGGAGGCCGCCTGGCCTACCTGGAGTGAAGCCGGGACCGGATGCCGTGGGACGGCAGCCGCCTCCTGCTGGCCGACGTCCGGTCCGGCCGACCTGGACCGGGTCGCGTCGTGGCGGGCGGTTCCTCGGAGTCCGTGGTCCAGCCGTCCTGGGGGTCGGACGGGTCGCTGTACTTCATGTCCGACCGAACGGGTTGGTGGAACCTCTACCGGCTTCGCGACGGCGTGGTGACGGTGGTCCTGCCCATCGATGCGGACTGCGCGCCGGCGCCCTGGGAAGCGGGCTATCAGTCGTACGGATTCGGCCCCGACGGTGCCGTCGTGCTGACCGTACTGGACGGGTTCTCCACGGAACTCGTCGCCGTCGATCCCGCAGGCGAACGGCGTCGGCTCGGCCCGAACCTCACCTCGGTGAAGCCGTACATCGCGGTTGACGGGAGCCGACTGGCCGTGATCGGCTCCACCCCGTCGTCCGCTCCGGGTCTGTGGTCGCTCGACCTCACGGCACAAGCCGACGTTTCGGCCGTCCCGTTGCACGCCGATCCCGAGTCCGAGTCCGCACCGCCCTGGACGCCCGTTCTGCCAACGATCGACACCGTACTGGGTGGGGGCGGTCGCGTGAGCTACCTGCTGCACCGGCCCGCGGGGGCATCGTCGTCCGTGCCGCTCCTGGTGCGAGTACACCCCGGTCCGACGGACGACGTGCCCCTGCGGCTGGACTGGACGACCCAGTTCTTCGTCAGCCACGGCTTCGCCGTCGCCGAGGTCCTCCACCGGGGTAGCACCGGCCGGGGACGCGCGTTCCGTCAGGTGCTCCACGGCCATTGGGGCGAATACGACGTCGAGGACTGCGCCGTGGTGGCCGAGCACCTACGATCTACCGGTGTGGCCCTGACCGGGGCGATCTTCATCAGCGGCGCGAGCGCCGGCGGGTACACGGCACTCCAGGCAGCAGGTCATCCCGGGCCGTTCGCCGGCGCAACGGCCATCTCGGCGATCATCGACCCCGCGAGGTGGGAGCTGTCCGTCCCGGAGTTCCAACGCGCCCACGCGGCCGTGCTGCGGGGGCCTGCCGGAGCGGTGACACCGGACCGGATCCGGTGCCCGGTGCTGGTGATCCACGGGTCCGCCGACACGATCACGTTCGCCGAGGAGGCCGTGCAGTTCGTCCAGGACCTGGCCGCCCTCGGCGGTGATCACGACAGCCTGCTGCTGGAGGACGGCGACCACTACCTGTCGGCACCCGCCGACCGGGAGCAGGCACTCCGGGCCGAACTCGACTTCTACCGCCGGATCATGAGCCGCCCGAGAAGGTGACGGCCATGCCGTCGGCTTCGGGTAGCACGGCCCGGGCGAACTCGCGAAGCTCCCGCGGCGACGGGGACCTGGTGACCTCCTTCCCCGACGAGCGGAACGGGGAGGACGCCGGCCGGGTCGCCGTCCGCGACCTGGCCGGCGCCCGCCCGCTGCGGACGCTCGGCCCGGCCGCCGGCGGTGCCGAGATGAGCCCGAGCGGCCGGCAGGTGATCGGCTACGACCACACGCCCACCGCGTACGTGATCACGCTCTGGGACACGGAGAGCGGGCAGACGCTGATGGAGTTCCGCGAGCCCCGGGACTCTGCGGCGCCCGAGCCCCAGGGCGTCCGGACATCGGGGGCCACGATGCCCAGGCGCGAGCGGGAACGCCGCGCACTCGATCCGAACAGCCCGGACGCGACGGTCAGCGAGGACGGCCGCCTACTCGCGCTCTGCGTCCCCGGCCGACCGCTCCAGCTGTGGGACGTCACCGAACGGCGGCGACTGCCCATGACCTGGACCGCGGACCGGGACTGCTACGAGGAGAAGTACCGGTTCGTCGCCGGGGGCCGCTCGCTCGCCCACGTCGCCGACGGCAGCATCCGGATCTGGGACATCGCCACCGGCACCGAACGGCCCCTCCTGGAACTGCGCCGGGTCCAGCAGATCGGCTCCAGCACGGACGACGGCTACCTGGTGGCGACGACCGGCGGCGAGGTCGTGCTCTGGCGGTTGGACAGCCCGGACTGGCCCGTCCTGCTCTATCCGACCAACGGTGAGATCCCGGCCGAGCCCAGGGTCGACCTGGGAAGCGGACGGCTGCGCCCCCTCGCGGGAGCGGGCGAGGGGGCGGAATCGGCGGTGCGGACCCTCGACGTGAGCGGTGCGGTCCGGGCCGACTGGCGAGTGGAGCCCCTGCTGGCGGCGGAGTTCAGCCCGGACGGGAGCCTGCTCGCCACCACGGGCCGCCTCGACGCCGAGGGCCTCGCCCGCTTCGCGGTCGTCGACGGGCGAAGCGGCGAGCCGGTCGCCGACCCGCCGGCGCTGCCGTGCCGCACGGAACCGGTCATCGGCCCGCCGCCGGAGGCCGTACCGCCCTGCGAGGTGTCCCAGGCCTTCTCACCCGACGGAGCCCGACTCGTCTACAGCACCAAGGGCACGGGCGTCGCCCGGCGCCTCGCCCTCTGGGACGCTGACCGGCGCGCCCCGCTCCCCGCGGCCGGGGAGCCGCCGGACCGGGTGGCGGACCTCGCCCTCGGTCCCGACGGGCGGGTGATCCTGCCGACCGGACCGGGTGGACTGGAGTTCTGGGACCCCCGGGAGGGCCGGACGACCGCCGAGGTCCCCGGCCCGCGGGGCACCGGCGTGGCGATCCGCCCCGACGGCCGACTGCTCGTCACCTCCTTCGGGGACGTCGTCGACCTGCCCGGCCTGCGGATGACGCCCCGGCCGCAGAACCCCGGCGCGGCCGTGGAATCACTGGAGTTCAGCGCGGACGGCAGGTACCTCGCCGCCGGTGAACGGGCCGGCCGGGTCACCCTGTGGGACGGCGGACTCGGCCACCGCCTCGGTGAGCTGGCCCGGGCCGACCTCGGCGCGGCCTCCGCCACCACCCTCGCGTTCTCACCCGACGGGCACACGCTCGCCGTCGCCTACCAGGACAACGTCGTCCAGCTGTGGGACCTCGACTCCCGCCTGCCCGTCGGCTCGCCCTTCCCGACCGCCGGCGACGGCGTGCACGACCTGGCCTTCTCACCCGACGGCGCCCGGCTCCACGTCGCGGGCGAGCACGTGCCGCTCCAGCGCATCGACCTCGCCCCGGCAGCCGCGGCGACCACCCTGTGTCGGCGGGTCGGCGGCGGACTCACCCGCCAAGACTGGCACACCTACCTGCCCACCGTGCCCTACCGGGCCACCTGCTGACCGGCTCGGCATCCTCGGCATCCGAACCGGTCCACGCCGAGGGCCCGGCCGTCCGGCGGGACCTCAGGTGCCGCTCTTCCTGAGACCGGCCCGGCGCGACGGGAGGATCCGGGTGCACAGCGGCCCCGGCGGCGCCGTGACATCCGGACGGCAGAACCCGAACCTGTTCACGAGGGAGCACCGCACTCGTTCAAGAGACCGACGCGCGGGCCATCCGGGGCAGCCGCACGGACGGCCCGCGGACCGCCGCCGGTGAACGTCGTACGGCCCGTGACGTGTGAGTCCCCGGTACCCAGACCCTGACCCGCTACGAGAGGGCCGCCACCGTCTTCCAGGCCGGACTCCACAGCGCGGGCATCTTCATCTGGTACGCCCGCTGATCCGAAGAGAAAGATCTAGGCCTTCGGGGCCCGCCCCGCCGCGATGCCGTCGAGCAGGACGGCGAGCCCGGTGCGGAAGGCCTCCCGGTGGCTGTCCTCCGGGGCGCCGCCGCCGGTGCCCTGCAGGGTGACGAGCAGGGGGTAGCGCTCGGCGAAGTCCGGGGCCAGCTCGGCGAGTCGGGCGGAGCGGGTGGCCCACCAGTCCTCGTCGGTGACGCCGGTCGCGGCCGCCGCGCCGCGCGCGTCGGCGGTGGTGGCGGCCAGGCCGCGGACGAACTGCCAGAGCGCGGCGACCGCCCCGCGCAGCCGCGACGGCGGCAGGTCCGCGGGCCGCAGCGCGCGCAACAGCGCCTCCATCGCGGCGAGTTCGGCGGGGCCGAGGACCGGGCGGGCCTGCGAGACCTGGAGCACCCAGGGGTGGCGCAGGTAGCAGGCGTACAGGTCCTCGGCCCAGGCGGTGACGGCCTCCCGCCAGTCGCCCGCCGGAGCCGTAGCCGTAGCCGTAGTTGGAACCGGAGCCGGCACCGGAGCCGGTCCGGTGCCGAGCTCGGCGAGCACCCGGTCGTGCATCAGGTCGAGCAGTTCGGCCTTGCCGGGCACGTAGGTGTAGAGCGCCATCGCGGTGCGGCCGAGCCGTTCGCCCACGGCGCGCATCGACAGCGCGGCCATGCCCTCGGCGTCGGCCACCGCGATCCCGGCGGACACGATGGCGTCCACGCTCAGGCCCGGCTTGGGGCCGCTGCGCCCGGTGCGCGGCTCCTCGGGCGCGCCCCAGAGCAGGGCGAGCGAGCGATGGGCGTCGCCCTGCCCGGCGTACACGGTCATCCAGCATCTCCTTATGGCGTAAAGTATCGCCCCGACGGCAACTCTTTATGCCGTAAGGTTACCAATCGAAGGGGTTTCGCGATGACATTGCCCGTCACCTTCGTCGAGGTCGTCGAGGTCCGCCGGATCACGCCGCGCACCGCCCGGATCACCTTCGCCGCCGAGGAACTGCCCGACACCGTCGGCACCGCCCCCGACCAGCAGCTCAAGCTCTGCTTCCCGCGCCCCGGGCAGCGCGAGCCGGTGCTGCCCGCCCGGCAGGACGACCCGATGGGCTGGTACCAGGCCTACCTGGCGATCCCCGAGCCCGAGCGCCCGCTGCTGCGCAGCTTCACCCTGCGCGGCCGGCGCCCCGGGACCCGGCTGGTCGAGATCGACTTCGTGCTGCACGGCGACACCGGCCCGGCCGCCGCCTGGGCGCTGCGGGCCGCGCCGGGGGACCGGCTCGGGATGGTCGGCCCGTCCGCGCTGTACGCCCCGCCGGTCCCGTTCGCCGAGGCCGCGGCGGCCGCCGACTGGGTGCTGCTGGCCGGCGACGAGACCGCGCTGCCGGCCGTCGCGACGCTGGTCGGCGCGCTGCCCGCCGGGGTGTCGGCGTACGCGTGGCTCGAGGTCGCCGACCGGGCGGAGCGTCAGGACCTGGAGAGCCGCGCCGACCTGGAGGTGGAGTGGCTGTACCGCGGCGGCGCGGCGCCGGGCACCGTGCTGGCCGGGGCGTTCCGGGACGCCGTGCTGCCGGCGGGCGAGCCCTTCGTCTGGCTGGCCGGGGAGGCGGGGGCGGTCCGGGCGGTCCGCCGCTGCCTGGTCGAGGAGCACGGGGTGCCGAAGGAGGACATCGACTTCACCGGCTACTGGCGCCACCGGCTGACCCAGGACGACGCGCCCACCGCCGAGGACCTGGCGGACGCCCGGGAGCGGCTGGCCGGGGCCTGACCGGGTCCTGACCGGGACCGGGTCGGGAGCGGGCCGGGGCCCGGCCGAATGCGGTCGCAGAGGGCCGATCGGCTGAAAGATGCGGATTCGGCCCGATTTCCGCTCCGGAATTTTACTGACCGATGGTCAACTTTACTTTCTGATGGGGATTTACCCCCTTGTCGTGATCCTCTCAGGTGCGTTGGAATGCGTCAGCTGTCCATACTGATGAGAGGATTTATATGATCAGCTGGCGGAAAACTCAGCTAGCAGCCGCCGTCACGGTCACCGCCGCGTCCATGGTGCTGAGCCTCGGGACCGTCGCCGGCGCGGCCCCGGCCCCCGACCCGCGGACCGCCCCGGCGACGGCCGCGGACGGGGCTCCGGTGCCGGTGATCGTGATCCTGAAGGACCAGATCGCGGACGCCCCGGCCGACCACGGCCACCTGGGCGCCCGGCAGCAGAAGGCGGCCGACGCCCAGGCGCCGCTGCTGGACAAGGTCCGGGCGGGCGGCGGCACCGACATCAAGAGCTTCGTGGTCGGCAACGCCTTCTCGGCCACCGTCGGCCCCGCCCTGCGCGCCCGGTTGCAGGCGGACCCGGCGGTCTCCGCCGTGGTGGCGGACGCCCAGGTCCAGGTGGCCCCGCCGGCCGCCGTCAAGGCGAAGGCCGCCCGGGACGCGGCCGCGGCCGCCGCCGGTGCCAAGGAGCCCAAGGCCGAGGCCGCTCCGCAGGCCGCTCCCCAGGTCGTTCCGGGCAGCAACGGCCAAAGCGGCAACGGCCAAAGCGGCAACGGCCAGAGCGGCAAGGGCCAGGGCGGCAACGGCCAGGGCGCCGAGGAGAACGCCACCAACACGGTCTGCCCCTCCGACCCGGCCAAGCCGCTGCTGGAGCCCGAGGCCCTGTACTCGACCCGGGCCGTCACCGGCAACGGCAAGCCCGGCGTGGAGGGCCTCGCCACCGGCAAGGGCGTCAAGGTCGCCTACATCGCGGACGGGCTCGACCCGAACAACCCGGACTTCATCCGGGCCGACGGCTCGCACGCCGTGGTCGACTACCAGGACTTCGCCGGCGACGGCTGGGACGCGCCCACCGGTGCGGCCGAGGCCTTCGGCGACGCCTCGGCGGTCATCGCCCAGGGCCGCCAGGTCTACGACGTCTCGGCGTTCGTCAACGCCTCGCACCCGCTCCCGACGGGCTGCACCATCCGCATCCGCGGCCTCGCCCCGGACGCCGACCTGGTCGCGCTGAAGGCCGGCGGCGAGATGATGGCCAACTCCTCGATCCTGCAGGCGATCGACTACGCGGTGCGGACCGCCCACGTGGACGTGCTGAACGAGTCCTTCGGCGGCAACGTCACCCCGGACAGCGGCGCGCACGACACCATCTCGCTCTTCAACGAGCAGGCCGTCAAGGCCGGTGTGACCGTGGCCGTCTCCACCGGCGACGCCGGCATCAGCGGCACGATCGGCACCCCGGCCACCGACCCGTACGTGATCGCGGTCGGCGCCTCCACCGACAACCAGAACTACCAGCAGACCGGTTACGCGGCCTCCCAGTTCTCCAACCGGACGTGGAGCGACAACCGCATCTCCGCGCTCTCCTCGGGCGGCTTCACCCAGGCCGGCCGGACCGTCGACCTGGTCGCGCCCGGCGAGTCGGACTGGGCGCTGTGCACCCCGGACCTCGCCAAGTACGAGGACTGCAAGGGCTACAACGGCCTGCCCTCGCCGATCCAGCCGTTCGGCGGCACCAGCCAGTCGGCCCCGTTCGTCACCGGCGCCGCGGCCCTGGTCATCCAGGCCTACCGGGACACCCACGGCGGCGACTCGCCGTCCCCGGCACTGGTGAAGAAGCTGCTCACCGGCACCGCCACCGACCTCGGCGTGCCGGCCGAGGAGCAGGGCGCCGGCCTGCTGAACGTCCGCGCCGCCGTCGAGGCCGCCCGCGGCTACGCCGACGGGGACGGCACCGAGGGCGCGCGGACCGTCGTGGTCGGCACCGGCCAGGTCGACATCGCCGGCGCCCCCGGCTCGACCCACACCGCCGAGGTGTCCGTCACCAACACCGGTGACACCACCCAGACGGTGAGCGCCGCGACCCGCGGCTTCGTCCCGCAGGCGAGCAGCCGGCAGACCGTCCAGCTGGACCCGTCCTCGAAGGACACCTTCAAGTACGCGACCAACGGCACCGACTGGGTGCAGAAGCAGGTCAGGTTCACCGTCCCGGCCGGCGCCGACCGGCTCGCGGCCTCGATCGCCTGGCAGGGCGCGCCCAACCCGGTCACCAACGGGCCGGTGGTCCGGATGACGCTGCTCGACCCCTCGGGCCGCTTCGAGACCAACACCCGCCCGCAGGGCGGCGCCGTCCCGGCGAACTTCGGCCTGGTCGACGTCCCGCACCCGGTGGCCGGCGAGTGGACCGCGATCCTCTACACCCCGGCCGGCCAGGCCGGCTACCGCGGCGACGTCCAGCTGGGCACCGCCACCCAGCGCGCGGTGCCGGCCGGCGCCGTGAGCCCGAGCACCACCGACCTGAGGCCGGGCCAGAGCAAGACCCTCAAGGTCCAGCTCACCACCCCGGCCACCAGCGGCGACTCCAGCGAGGCCGTCGTCGTCTCCAGCTCGAACGGCAACACCACCAGCGTCCCGGTCGTGCTGCGCAGCCTCGTCCCGGTCAGCCAGGGCAAGGGCACCTTCACCGGCACCGTCACCGGCGGCAACGCCCGCAGCGCCTCGCCGACGCAGAGCTTCTCGTACGCCTTCGACGTGCCGAAGGGCCGACGGGACCTGCGGGTCGGCCTGACCGTCGCGAAGGACGCGAAGCTGCTCATGCAGGGTGCGCTGATCAGCCCGAACGGCACCCCGGTCGACATCGAGGGCAACGGGCAGTTCGACGCCCAGGGCAAGCTGACCGGCACCGGCGACGGCGTCTCGGCCACCGCCGTCAACCCGGCCGCCGGCCGCTGGCGGTTCGTCCTGAACGTGCTCGGCCCGGTCAGCGGCCAGGAGCTGGCCCAGGACTTCACCGGCACCGTGGCGTTCGACCAGGACCGGGCCACCGCGGCCGGGCTGCCGAACGACCCCCGCACCCGGCTGGCGGCCGGAAAGCCGGTCACCGTCCAGGTGGACTACACCAACAACACCGTCGCGACCCAGCGGATCGCGGCCGACGGCCGGCTGGACCGCCGGGTGGACCTGCCGCTGGTGCCGCAGGGCGCCTCGGCCACGGTCAGCCTGCCGCTGAGCCTCAGCTCCTCGGTGCCGTCCTTCCTGGTGCCGCCGGGCACCGACCGGCTCAAGGCGGTGGCGGCGTCCTCGACGCCGGCGCAGATCGAGCTGAGCGGCACCGCCGGCTCGCCGGACCTGTTCGGCGACCTGAAGCGGGCCCAGGACGGCTCGACCGTCTCGGTCGCGACCTCCGCCGGCACCGCCGAGCAGCCGGTCGTCCCGGGCAACTGGGGCACCTTCGTCCAGCAGATCGGCCCGTTCGGCACCGGCGGCGCGCCGGCCGGCACCTCCACCCTCACGGCCACCGCGCACACCCTGGCCTTCGACCCGGCGCTGACCTCCAGCACCGGTGACCCGTTCGCCGCCGCGGTGGACGCCTCGGCCGCGGCCGCCACTCCGGTGACCGTCGCCCCCGGCGCCACCGGCTCGCTCCGGGTCACGCTGACCCCGACCGGGCCGAAGGGCAGCACCGTGCGGGGCGTGCTCTACCTGGTCTCCGGCCCGACCGGCGTGGCCACCGCCAACAACGTGCTGAACACCACGGGTTCGGTGCTCGCGGCGATCCCGTACAGCTACACGGTGAACTGACGTAACGTCGGTTGCCCGGGCTGGGGCCGTCCCGGATGCCGGGGCGGCCCCGGCCGTTTCCGGCGGGGTTCCGGAGGCGGCCGGCTGGGCAGGGTCGGGAGTGGACGGACGATGTCACGTGATGGGGAGTTGCGAGTTGAACGACGCGATCAAGCACGGCGAGACCGAGGTGAACGGCGTACGGCTGCACTACGCGGAGCAGGGTGAGGGCCCGCTGGTCCTGCTGCTGCACGGCTTCCCGGAGAGCTGGTACTCCTGGCGCCACCAGTTCGGGCCGCTCGCCGAGGCCGGCTACCGGGTCGTCGCGCCGGACCAGCGCGGGTACGCCCGCAGCGCGCAGCCCGAGCGGGTGGACGCCTACACCCTGCTGCACCTGGTCGGCGACGTGACCGCGCTGATCGGCGCACTGGGCGAGGAGCGGGCCGTCGTGGTCGGCCACGACTGGGGCGCGCCGGTGGCCTGGACCACCGCTGCGCTGCGGCCGGACCTGGTGCGCGGGGTGGCCGGGCTGAGCGTGCCGCCGCTGCCGGTGGGCGGGCCGCCGCCGCTGGAGTCCCTCCGGGCCACCTACGGCGAGGGCTTCTACCAGGTCTACTTCCAGGAACCAGGGAAGGCCGACGCCGAGTTGGCCGCCGACGTGCGGACCAGCCTGCGCCGCATCCTGAGCGGCAGGCAGCCGGACGGCGTGCCGCGGCCGTGGATCGTCCCGGAGGGCAAGGGGCTGCTGAACAGCCTCCCGGAGCCGGAGCGGCTGCCGGACTGGCTCACCGAGGAGGACCTCGACGTCTTCACGGCCGACTACGCCACGCACGGCGCGAACGCCTTCACCGGCGGGCTCAACTGGTACCGCAACCTGGACCGCAGCGCCGAACTGCTGGCCGCCTTCAGCGGCGTCACGGTCGAGGTGCCCGCGCTGTTCGTGGTCGGCGAGCAGGACCTGGTCAACGCGATGGTCCCGCCCCCGGTGCTGGAGCACCTGCTGGGCCGGCTGCCCCGGCTGCACCGCCACGTCCGGCTGCCGGAGACCGGGCACTGGACGCAGCAGGAGCGCCCGGCCGAGGTCACCGAGGCGCTGCTGGACTTCCTGGCGCACCTGGACAAGTAGCCGGTCGACAAGCGGGGCCGGTCGACGAGGAGGCCGGTCTACGCATCGCCGGTCGCGGTCCTCGGTGGCCGCGACCGGCGTCAGACCGGCAGCAGGCGGGCGATCAGCTCGCCGAGCCGGCGGGCGTTGCGGCAGGAGTGCATCTCCACCACGCCCGCGTAGGCGAGCGCGGCGGAGTCGCCGGTCGGCCAGAGCGAGGGCTGCTCGGGGTTGAGCCAGAACACCCGGCGGGCCCGGCCGGCGATCCGGCGCAGCGCGTCCAGGTTCGGGTCGCGCCCGTTGTTCCGGGCGTCGCCGAGGACCAGCACGCAGGTGCGCGGGCCGACGGCGTCCAGGTGGTGCTCGACGAACCCGCCGAGCGCGGAGCCGTAGTCGCTGTTGCCGTGGTAGCCCGTCACCTTGGCCTCGGCGAGGATCCGGGCGGCCAGCCGCGCCGGGTCGTCGCCGCCGCGGAGCAGGCCGGTGACCTCGGCGGTGCGGTTGACGAAGGCGAACACCCGGACCTTGCTGAACTGTTCGCTCATCGCCTGCACCAGCAGCATGGTGAAGTCGGCGAAGCCCGCCACCGAACCGGAGACGTCGCACAGCAGCACCAGCTCCGGGCGGGCCGGGCGGCGCAGTCGGTACGCGGGGCGCAGCGGCACCCCGCCGGTGGTCAGCGAGCGGCGCAGGGTGCGGCGCAGGTCGATCTCGCCGCGGGCGGCGCGGCGGCGCCGGGCGGCCAGCCGGGTGGCCAGCTTGCGGGCCAACGGGTGGACGGTGCGCCGCAGTTCGGCGACCTGGTCGCGGCCGGCGTAGAGGAAGTCGACCAGGTCGGCGGTGGGGGCGACGGCGCGTTCGGCGATCCGCTCGGGGCCGCGCAGCTCGGCGACCCGGCGGCGGGCCTCGCCGGCGGCCATGGCGCGGAAGTCCCGGATGCGGCGGCGGATCTCGTCGGCGAGCACCAGGTCGGAGAGGTCCGGGGCGCCCTGCCGCTCGCGCAGGGCGGCCAGGACGCGGGCGAGCAGCGTCTCGGGCGCGAGCCGGCCGAGCGCCTGCTGGGCGGACCAGCCGTCGGAGCCGGGGGAGCCGCCGGTGCCGTACCGGCCGAAGGCCTCCACCACCTCGCCGGCCAGCCGGGCCTGGGCGGCGCGGTCGTCGGCGGCCAGCGCCTCCGCGAGCCGCTCGCGCAGCCGCTCGCGCAACGGGTCGGGGCGGCCGAAGCGCGGCGGCTCGGGGTCGTCGGGGACGGCCGGCGGGTCGGCCCGGACGGCCTCCGGGGTGCCGACGCCGAGCGGGAAGAACAGGTCGAAGGCGGCGTCGAAGACCGTCCGTTGGCCCTCCGAGCGCAGCAGGGCGGCGGCCAGGCCGGCCCGCATCCGCTCGCGGTCGGTGAAGCCGAGGACGTCCAGGACGGCGGCGGCGTCCACCGTCTCGGCCGGGCCGATCGGCAGGCCGTGCCCGCGCAGCGAGCGGACCAGGCCGGTGAGCCGGGCGGCGGTGTCGGCCTGCTGCGGGGTCGTCATGCCGGGGTGAGCTTCTGGGCGGCCTTGCGGACGTCGTCCTGGTGCTTGAGGATCACCCCGAGGGTGTCCCGGACGACCGTCTCGTCCAGGGTGGCGGCGCCGAGGGCGAGCAGGGTGCGGGCCCAGTCGATGGTCTCGGCGACGGACGGCGCCTTGCGCAGCTCCATCGCGCGCAGCGCGCCGACCACCCGGACCAGCGACTCGGCCAGCGTCCCGTCCAGGCCGGGCACCTTGAGCCGGACGATCCGGCGCTCCAACTCCGCGTCCGGGTAACCGAGATGGAGGAAGAGGCAGCGGCGGCGCAGCGCCTCGGAGAGCTCGCGGGTGGCGTTCGAGGTGAGCAGGACGAAGGGGCGGCGGCTCGCGGTGATGGTGCCCAGCTCGGGGACGGTGACCTGGAAGTCGCTGAGCACCTCCAGCAGCAGCGCCTCCACCTCGACGTCGGCCTTGTCCATCTCGTCGATCAGCAGCACGGTCGGCTCCTCGCCGCGGATCGCGGTGAGCAGCGGGCGGGTGAGCAGGAACTCCTCGCCGAAGATGTCGGTGCGGGCCTCCTGCCAGCCCTCGTCGCGGCCGGCGGTGATCCGCAGCAGCTGCTTGGCGTGGTTCCACTCGTAGAGCGCGCGGGCCTCGTCGATGCCCTCGTAGCACTGCAGCCGGACCAGCCGGGCGCGGCCGATCTCGGCCACCGCCTTGGCGAGTTCGGTCTTGCCGACTCCGGCGGGGCCCTCGACCAGCAGCGGCTTGCCGAGCCGGTCGGCGAGGAAGACGGTGGTGGCCACGGCGGGGGAGGCCAGGTAGCCGGTGGCGGCCAACTGCTCGGCGGCGTCCGCCACCGAGGTGAAGAAGCCCGTGCCGTTGTCGCTCATCCGCCTGCTCCGTTCGGGGTCGCCGTCTCCGTGCGGCGCCACCCTACCGGCCGGTCACTTCGCTGTCTCGGGGGTGGACGGGTGGCGGCAGCGGGGTGCGGTGCGGCCGGTGTGGCGCATCGGGTACGCGGAGCGGTGGGTGTGTGACGGGAGCGGGCGCGGCGGAGCGGTGGGTGTGACGGGAGCGGGCGCGGCGGAGCGGCGTACGGCCCGGGAAGGTTGCCGTACGCCGCTCTGGTGCTGGTGGGCCGCTGGGCCCTCAGCCGTGCCCCGGCGTCAGTTGACGAAGAGGACCGGGCTGCCGGCGACGGAGCTGTCGACGACCGGGCCGTAGGTGGCGGTGAAGTAGCCCGTCGCGAAGCACAGGCTCGGTCCGGAGGCCAGGGTGAACGGCTGGGCGGTGAAGCCGATGGTGTTGCCGGTGTTCGAGGTGGTGCCGTTGATCCCGGTGCTGTTCTGGTAGTTGCAGCTGATGCTGCCCAGGATGGTGTTCAGCACCACGGTGGTGCCCATCACGCCGGCCGCGCCGGGGGTGAGCTTGACCGGGTTGCCGGGGGCGTCGCTGACCGTGTTGGTGAACGGCAGGCTGGTGACCGTGACGCTCTTGACGCCGGTGACGCCGACGACGTTGGAGGTGCAGGACCCGAAGGTCTGGGTGTCCAGCCGCTCGACTGCGCTGCCCGGCGCGGCCGGGTTGGAGGTGACGGTCGCCGAGAAGGAGGATGCGGCGCACTTGACGCCGCTCGTCCCGGTGGCGCTGCTGTAGAAGGTCGCGGAGGTGCCGGCGACCAGGTTGGCGGTCAGCACGTCGCCGACGGCGACGGCCGGGCCGGTCGGACTGCCGGTGGTCAGGACCGCGCCGGCGGCCTGGGCGGGGGACACGGCCGCGCCGGTGAGCGCGAGTGCGGCGAGGGCGGCGGTGGCGAGGGTGCGGCTGATGCGCATGAGGGTACCTCTCTCCGTCCGGCGGACGGGTGGGGGAATCCCGGCGTGCGAGTGTGGTGGTGTGCACGGCGGGGGAGGTGCATGGCGTACCGGAGGCTTCGTACCGGCGGCGTCGTGCCGGAGGCCCTGTCCCGCAGGGCTCCGGCCCGTGCCGAGGGCGGGCGGGCCCGGCGCCACGGGCCCGTCCGTGCGGTACGGCGGTGCGGACGTACGCGAGGGTGGGCGTACGGCGGAGCGGTGGTGCGGCGGTGCGCGGTGCGGCGGTGCTTTCGGTGCTCCGGGAGCGGTGGTGCTCTCGGAGCGGTGGTGCTGTCGGTGCGGTGGTACGGAGGTGCGGGTGGTGCGGCCCTGCGTACGGACGACGGCATGGATCGCCGGCGGCACTGCGCCGTTCGGTCGGGGACGTGCGGTGCCGTGGGGGCACGTCGACGGCTGCCGCCGTCGCGGTCCCGCCTCCGCCGTGGTCCCGTGGCCCGGGCGTTCGCCCCGGCCCGTCGGGCCTCCGGAGGTCCGGCCGGTGGGTGCCTGCTGGTCCACCGGTTGGAAACCTGTCAGTGTTGTAAACCCGGTGTTCCGTCAATGTCAATACAGGACACAGGAGTTGGTGATGGATCGGAAGAACCTCCGCGGAGCCGACGTGGTCCTGCTGCCGGGCGCCCGGACCGGCCGCGATCCGGCCCGCTCGATCAAGCCCGGCCCGCGCCGGCTGCCCGCCGGGGTGGTCGCCGCGACCCAGCGCGAGCGGCTGCTGGACGGGCTGGTGCGGACCGTCGCCGAGCGCGGCTACCAGCACGCCACGATCAGCGACATCTGCCGGGCGGCGGGCGTGACCAGGCCGGTCTTCTACGAGCTGTTCAGCGGCAAGGAGGACGCCTTCCTGGCCGCGCACCGGCACGGCACCGGTGTGGTGATCCGGCGGATGGCGGCGGCCTTCACGGCCGAATCCGACTGGTGCCGGGGCATCCGGAAGGCGCTCGGCGTGATGCTCCAACTGCTCGCGGGGACACCGGCGTTCGCCACCATGGCGGTGATCGAGATCGAGGCGGTCGGCCCGGCCGGCCGGCAGGAGCGGGCCCAACTGCTCACCAGGTTCCGGGGGTTCTTCGCCGAGGTGCCCCAACTGCCCGGCGGGGTCGCGTCGAAGGAGATGGTGGACGCCGTGGTGGGTGGCGTCTACAGCGCGATCTACCGCCGGATCGACTCCGGGCGGACCGAGCAACTGATGGAGCTGCTGCCGGTGTTGAGCATGTTCTGCCTGTCGCCGTTCCTCGGCCCGGCGGAGGCGGCCGAGCGGCTGGGGGTGCGGGACTGGCCGAAGCGGGTCGCGGATTGGTGAAGATCCTTCGTGCACCCGTATTGACCCGGCCAATACCGGGCAGTAGCTTCCCAGTTACTCACCGAGCGCCGACCGGACCCGCCCCGCTGCCGAGGGGCGGACGGCCCGGTCGGGCCGGGTAACGCTGTCCGCGCCAGGACAACGTGCCAGTGCCTGCAGACCCATTTCCACCCACAGGGAGCACACATGGCCATGTCCGAGGACGCCGCCACGGCGGCCGAGACCCCGCAGACACCGAGCGCGCCGAGAAGAGGCCGGGTTCGGATCAAGCGCACCGCCCTGATGGCCGTGCCGGCCGTCGCGGCCGGGGGCGTCCTGATGGCGCTCACCGCCCAGGGCGTGCTCGCCGCCCAGTTCTCCATCTCCGGCATGCCGTTCACCATCACCGCCGACAAACTGGACGGCGAGGGCTTCGCCCAGTTCGGCTCGCTGGACTCGATGATCCCCGACAGCCCCAACGCGGGCTCCACCGGCGGCCAGGTGCTGGTCGCGGTGTCGGCGATCAAGAAGGCCGAGATCACCAACCTGTGCCAGAGCGTCGACCTCGGCGGCATCAACCTGGTGATCCACGCGGGCGACGGCGGCACCCCCGTCACCGCCTCCGACCTCACCACCGACTCCGACCTGCTCTCCGGCAACGCGGAGTTCAGGAACATCGAGATCGGCGGCGACGCCAGCACGTACACCAAGGCCGGCCCGGTCGGCAAGGGCAACCCCGGCGTGTTCGGCCAGCAGGCCGACCACGTCACGCTGACCAACCTGAACCAGCACAACTACGCGAGCACCGCCGTCGGGTTCAAGCTGCCCAACCTGCGGCTGAGCTTCAGCTCCACGGGCTGCTGAGCATGGCGGAGTCCGTACCGGAGCCGGCCGGCACCGGCGAGGGCGCCACGGCTGCCCGCGGGGACGTGAACGGGTGCCCGGCGGGGACGGATCCCGCCGGGCACCCGGTACGGACGGTC
>NZ_JBEXJK010000024.1:0-40906 GCF_040609095.1 Kitasatospora sp. NPDC004799 | reverse complement strand
GACCGAGCAGGCCCAGCAGGGCGGCTACGAGGACGACGAGTTCGGCGAGGGCCGCCGGGGCCGGCGCGGGCGCTACCGCGACCGCCGCGGCCGCCGCGGGCGCGACGGCTTCGAGGCCGGCACCGTCGAGCCGCAGATCGGCGAGGACGACGTCCTGATCCCGGTCGCGGGCATCCTCGACATCCTCGACAACTACGCGTTCGTGCGCACCTCCGGCTACCTGCCGGGCCAGAACGACGTCTACGTCTCGCTCGCCCAGGTCCGCAAGAACGGCCTGCGCAAGGGTGACGCCATCACCGGTGCGGTGCGCCAGCCGCGCGAGGGCGAGCGCCGCGAGAAGTTCAACGCCATGGTGCGGCTGGACTCCGTCAACGGCATGGACCCGGAGAGCGGCCGCGGCCGCCCCGAGTTCAACAAGCTCACCCCGCTGTACCCGCAGGAGCGGCTGCGCCTGGAGACCGACCCGGGCGTGCTGACCACCCGGATCATCGACCTGGTGTCGCCGATCGGCAAGGGCCAGCGCGGTCTGATCGTCGCGCCGCCGAAGACCGGCAAGACCATGGTGCTCCAGGCGGTCGCCAACGCGATCACCCACAACAACCCCGAGTGCCACCTGATGGTCGTCCTGGTCGACGAGCGTCCGGAAGAGGTCACCGACATGCAGCGGTCGGTGAAGGGCGAGGTCATCTCCTCGACCTTCGACCGCCCGGCCGAGGACCACACCACCGTCGCCGAGCTGGCCATCGAGCGCGCCAAGCGCCTGGTGGAGCTGGGCCACGACGTGGTCATCCTGCTGGACTCGATCACCCGCCTCGGCCGCGCCTACAACCTGGCCGCGCCGGCCTCCGGCCGCATCCTGTCCGGTGGTGTCGACTCGACCGCGCTGTACCCGCCGAAGAAGTTCTTCGGTGCCGCGCGCAACATCGAGAACGGCGGCTCGCTGACCATCCTGGCCACCGCGCTGGTCGAGACCGGCTCGCGCATGGACGAGGTGATCTTCGAGGAGTTCAAGGGCACCGGCAACATGGAGCTCAAGCTCGACCGGAAGCTCTCGGACAAGCGCATCTTCCCGGCCGTCGACGTGGACGCCTCCAGCACCCGCAAGGAGGAGATCCTGCTCGGCAACGAGGAGTTGGCCATCGTCTGGAAGCTGCGCCGGGTGCTGCACGCGCTCGACTCGCAGCAGGCGATCGAGCTGCTCCTGGACAAGATGAAGCAGACCAAGAGCAACGCCGAGTTCCTGATGCAGATCGCCAAGACCACCCCCGGCTCCGGCGACTGACCGTAGCCGGACGGCTGTCGAAGCACGGAACCCCGGATCGCGCGAGCGGTCCGGGGTTCCGTGCGTCCGGGCCCGTTCTGTTTCGGATCCGGGACAACTTGAGGGCGTTTGGAGCACCTTGTCCGATTTACTCTGGACCGTATGGCCGAACACAAGAGGGTCCTGAGCCGCCGCCGCAGACTCCTGCGGACGGCCGCCTGCGCGTTCGCCGCGCTCGTCGTCCTCGGCGCCGGTGCGGCCCTGTTCGCCTACTTCAGGTTCAACGGCAACATCAGGAGCGTCGACATCGACGCCCGGCTCGGCGACGCCCGGCCGCCGGCCGCCACCGACGGCTCCTTCAACATCCTGGTGCTCGGCTCCGACTCGCGGACCGGCGACAACGGCTCGATGGCCGGCGGGGACACCGGCGACACCGCCCGCTCGGACACCGCGATGGTGGTGCACATCACCCAGGACCACTCCCGCGCCCAGATCGTCTCGATCCCGCGCGACACCCTGGTCACCCGCCCCGACTGCGTCGACGCGAAGGGCCGGCAGGTCCCCGGCGCCAAGCGCGCGATGTACAACAGCGCCTTCGAGAGCGGCGGCGCGGCCTGCGCGGTCAGGACCACCGAGCAGCTCACCGGGCTGCGGATGGACCACTACCTGCAGATCGACTTCGCCGGCTTCGCCCGGGTCGTGGACGCGATAGGCGGGGCCACCGTGACCACCACGGTGGCCATCCACGACAAGGACAGCGGGCTCGACCTGCCGCCCGGCGAGCACCACCTGGACGGGCAGCAGGCGCTGGCCTTCGTGCGCACCCGGCACGGCGTCGGCGACGGCAGCGACCTCGGCCGGATCGAGCTCCAGAAGCAGATGGTGCGGTCGCTGCTGAAGCAGGTCGGGGGGACCGGGCTGCTCACCAACCCGGTCAAGCTCTGGTCGATCGGCGACACCGTGACCAGGAGCATCACCACGGACTCGGCGCTCGGCTCGGTGAACTCGCTGGTGGGGCTCGCCCAGGAGCTCAAGGGGATCGGCCCGGACCAGCTGAGCATGGTCACCCTGCCGGTGGAGACGGCCCCCAGCGACCCGAACCGGGTGGTCCCGCGGCAGCCGCAGGCCGGGCAGGTCTGGGCGGCGCTCAAGGCCGACCGGCCGTTCCCGTCGGAGGTCGTCTCCGCGCAGCCGGAGAACCCCGCCCAGACGGCCCCCGCGGCCGTTCCGTCGACCTCCGCGCGGACCGCGGGGAAGCCGACCGGGAAGGCCGCTCCCGCGCGCTGAGGGGGCCCGGAATATCCCGGAACGCGACCCGGTTTGGGAAGATGCGGCCGGTCCTGGCAGACTGGTCCGTCGGTCCCGGTTCACGTGCGGTGCTCCAGCCGCCGACCCGGTGCCCTCCCGAAACCTAGGAGACCCCCTTGAAGTCCAACGTTCACCCCGAGTACGTGGTCACCCGCGTGACCTGCACCTGTGGCGCGGAGTTCGTGACCCGCTCGACCGAGACCAGCGGCGAGATCCGCGCCGAGGTCTGCTCGCAGTGCCACCCGTTCTACACCGGCAAGCAGAAGATCCTCGACACCGGTGGCCGCGTGGCCCGCTTCGAGGCCCGCTTCGGCAAGCAGCACAGCGCGAAGGCCTAGCGCTCCCTCGGCGCCGGTTCCCGGTGCCCCCGTACTCGTTGTCGGGGGCGCTGGGGGCCGGCGCCGTTCGCGTCCCCCGCGCTCTCCCCACCCCCCACACGTTTCCGAGTCCCCGGGAAGAAGGCCACCCCCATGTTCGAGGCAGTCGAAGAGCTCCTCGTCGAGCACGCCGACCTCGAGACGAGGCTGGCCGACCCGTCCGTCCACGCCGACCAGGCCAACGCGCGCAAGCTGGCCAAGCGGTACGCCGAGCTGACCCCGATCACCCGGGTCTACCGGCAGTGGCGGCAGGCCGGCGAGGACATCGAGGCCGCGCGTGAACTCGCGGCCGAGGACCCGGAGTTCATCGCCGAGGTGAAGGACTCCGAGGCGCGCCGGGACGAGCTCACCGAGGAGCTGCGACTGCTCCTGGTGCCGCGCGACCCGAGCGACGACAAGGACGTCATCCTGGAGATCAAGGCGGGCGAGGGCGGCGAGGAGTCCGCGCTGTTCGCCGGCGACCTGCTCCGGATGTACCTGCGCTACGCGGAGCGGGTGGGCTGGAAGACCGAGATCATCGACTCCAACGAGTCCGACCTCGGCGGCTACAAGGACGTCTCGGTGGCCGTGAAGACCAAGGGCAGCACCGAGCCCGGCCAGGGCGTCTGGGCCCGGCTGAAGTACGAGGGCGGCGTGCACCGCGTGCAGCGCGTCCCCGCGACCGAGTCGCAGGGCCGCATCCACACCTCCGCGGCGGGCGTGCTGGTCACCCCGGAGGCGGAGGAGGTCGAGGTCGAGATCCTCGCCAACGACCTGCGGATCGACGTCTACCGCTCCTCCGGCCCCGGCGGCCAGTCGGTCAACACCACCGACTCCGCGGTCCGGATCACCCACCTGCCGACCGGTATCGTGGCGTCCTGCCAGAACGAGAAGAGCCAGCTCCAGAACAAGGAGCAGGCGATGCGCATCCTGCGGTCGCGGCTGCTGGCCGCCGCGCAGGAGGAGGCCGAGCGGGAGGCCTCGGACGCGCGCCGCAGCCAGGTCCGTACGGTCGACCGCTCCGAGCGGATCCGCACGTACAACTACCCCGAGAACCGCATCTCGGACCACCGCACCGGATTCAAGGCGTACAACCTGGACCAGGTCCTGGACGGCGAACTGAACGCGGTGATCCAGTCCTGCGTGGACAAGGACGCGGCGGCCAAGCTCGCCGCGGCCGCCCAAGAGAACTGAGACCGGCGCGCCCCAGCCCGCGTTTCGCCCGAAGCCGGAGCGCAGAAACAAGAGGTCGTACGGATGAACCTGCTGCTCGCCGAGGTGGCCCAGGCCACCCAGCGGTTGGCCGCGGCCGGCGTGCCGTCGCCGCGCTTCGACGCGGAGGAGCTCGCCGCCTACGTCCACAACGTCAAGCGCAGCCAGCTGCACACGGTGAAGGACGCCGACTTCGACGCCCGGTACTGGGAGGCGGTCTCCCGCCGCGAGGCGCGCGAGCCGCTCCAGCACATCACCGGCCGGGCGTTCTTCCGCTACCTCGAACTGGAGGTCGGCCCCGGGGTGTTCGTGCCCCGGCCGGAGACCGAGACGGTCGTCGAGTGGGCGATAGACGCGGTCCGCGACATGGACGTGGCCGAGCCGCTGGTGGTGGACCTGTGCTCGGGCTCCGGCGCGATCGCCCTCGCCCTGGCCCAGGAGCTGCCGCGCTCGACCGTGCACGCCTTCGAGCTGGACGAGGGCGCGCTGGAGTACACCCGGCGCAACATCGAGGCCAGCCCCGACCGCGCCCGGGTCACCCTGCACGCCGGTGACGCCACCAAGGCCTTCGAGGACGACCGCTCCTGGGACGGCCGCTTCGACCTGGTCATCTCCAACCCGCCGTACATCCCGCTCACCGAGTGGGAGTACGTCGCGCCGGAGGCCCGCGACCACGACCCGCAGATGTCGCTGTTCTCCGGCGAGGACGGCCTGGACACCATCCGCGGCATCGAGCGGGTCGCGGCCCGGCTGCTGCGCCCGGGCGGCGCGGTGGTGATCGAGCACGCCGACCAGCAGGGCGGCCAGGTGCCGTGGATCTTCAACGAGGAACACGGCTGGACGGACACCGCCGACCACCGCGACCTGAACAACCGGCCGCGCTTCACGACGGCGCGCAAGGCCGCGCTGTGACCGCAGTGAGGGCCGTAGTGACCGCCATGAGCCACTCCGGAAGGGGACCGCACCGATGAGCCGCCGCTACGACTGTGCCGATGCCGGGGACCGCGCCACCGGTCTGCGCGAGGCCGCCTCGGCCGTCCGCCGCGGCGAACTCGTCGTGCTGCCCACCGACACCCTGTACGGGGTCGGTGCGGACGCCTTCTCCCCGGAGGCCGTCGGCGAGCTGATGGCCGCCCGCGGCCGCGGCCGCAACACGCCCTCGCCGGTCCTGGTCGGCTCGCCGACCACCCTGCACGGCCTGGTCACCGACTTCTCCGAGCAGGCCTGGGAGCTGGTCGACGCCTTCTGGCCCGGCGGGCTCACCCTGGTCGCCCGGCACCAGCCCTCGCTGCGCTGGGACCTCGGCGACACCCGCGGCACCGTCGCGGTCCGGATGCCGCTGCACCCGGTCGCCATCGAGCTGCTGAACGCCACCGGCCCGCTGGCCGTCTCCAGCGCCAACCGGATCGGCGGGTCCTCCCCGCTGACCTGCGACGAGGCGCAGTCCCAGCTCGGCGACGCGATCTCGGTCTACCTGGACGGCGGGGCGGCCGAGGACTCCGCCACCTCGTCGATCGTCGACGTCACCGGCAAGGTCCCGGTCCTGCTGCGGGCCGGTGCGATCAGCGTCGAGCAGCTGAGGGAGGTCGTCCCCGACCTGGAGGCCGGCAGTTGACGCCCACCGCCTCGCTCCACGCCGGGCCGGGCATAGCGCCGTACCTGAGCGTGGGCCCCAGGCCGCTGGACCACTTCCGGATCCTGTTCGTCTGCACCGGGAACATCTGCCGCTCGCCGATCGCCGAGCGGCTGACCCGGCGTGAGCTGGACACCCGGCTGAGCCCCCGGGTGGCCGGGCGGATCCTGGTCGAGAGCGCCGGCACCTGGGGCCACGAGGGCGCGCCGATGGAGGACCACGCCGCCACCGTGCTCGACGAGTACGGCGCCGACAGCGGCGGCTTCACCGGCCGCGAGCTGCTGGACGAGCACGTGGTCGAGGCCGACCTGGTGCTCACCGCGACGCTGGACCACCGCGCCCAGGTGATCTCGATGGGCCACGAGGCGGGGCTGCGCACCTTCACGCTGAAGGAGTTCACCCGCCTGGTGCGGACGATAGACCCGGGCACCCTGCCGGACCCCCGGCGCGGCGCCGACGTCACCGAGCGGGCCCGCGCGCTGGTCCGGGCGGCCGCCGCGCTGCGCGGCTGGCTGCTGGCCGCCACCCCGGAGTCGGACGAGCTGGACGACCCGTACGGGGCGCCGATCGGCATGTTCCGCAACTGCGGCGAGGAGATATTCCACGCGGTCGACCCGGTGGTCACCGCGCTCACCGGCGTCCCCGCCCCGCGCTGACCCGCGCCCCGCGCTGACCGCGCGAGCCCGCTCCGTCGCGCTGACCGCGCGAGCGAGCCGACGGCCCGCGCCGGTGCCGAAAGGGAGAAGGGCCGAGCCGCCGACGAAGGAGGTGGCGCAGTGCCCGCCGGCCGTCGGCGCCGGGTCCGGAGCGGCCCGGAGGCGAGCCGAGCGCAAGGAAGGGGCGCCGCGCCGGACGGCGGCTCGGCGGGCCGGGCACGGGCAGCGGTCCTACGCTGGGTGGCACAGTCCCCGCAGCGCCCGGGAGCCCCGCCATGACCGTCACCGATGCCGCGACCGGCCCCACCGCGACCACCGGGCGCCCCTGGGCGTCCGAGGTGCTGCACCGGGCCGATCCGCAGCTGGCCGACCTCCTCGCCGCAGAGGCCGAGCGGCGCGCCGAAACGATCCAGCTGCTGGCGGGGGAGAACCTGACCACCCGCGCCGTCCTGGCGGCCCTCACCGGCCCGCTGATCGACAAGTACGCCGAGGGGTACCCGGGCCGCCGGCACCACACCGGCTGCGCGCTGGCGGACGCTGCCGAGCTGCTGGCGATCGACCGGGCGCGTGAGCTGTTCGCCGCCCCGCACGCCAACGTCCAGCCCCGGTCGGCGACTTCGGCGATGCTGGCGGCCTACGCGGCGCTGCTGCGGCCCGGCGACGGGGTGCTGGCGATGTCGCTGGAGCACGGCGGCCACCTCAGCTGCGGCTCGCGCGCCAACTTCTCCGGCCGCTGGTTCGCCTTCACCGGCTACGGCGTGCGCGAGTCCGACGGGCTGATCGACCTCGACCAGGTCCGCGACCTGGCCCGGCAGCACCGCCCGAAGGCCATCGTGGCGGGCTCGATCTCGTACCCCCGGCACCCGGACTGGGCGGCGTTCCGGGAGATCGCCGACGAGGTGGACGCCTATCTGATCGCCTCCGCCGCGCAGACCACCGGGCTGATCGCGGCCGGGGTGGCGCCCTCCCCGGTGCCGTACGCGGACGTCACCGTGGCGGCCACCCACAAGCTGCTGCGCGGTCCGCGCGGCGGGCTGCTGCTGTGCACCGCGGAGCTGGCCGAGCGGATCGACCGGGCGGTGTTCCCGTTCAGCCAGGGCGGCGCGGCGATGAACGAGGTGGCCGGCAAGGCGGTGGCCCTCGCGGAGGCCTCCGCGCCCGGCTACCGGGCGTACGCGCGGGCGACGGTGTCCGGGGCGCGGGCGCTCGCCGCGGGCCTCGCGGAGGCCGGCCTGCGCCCGCTGACGGGCGGTACCGACACCCACCTGGTGACCGCCGACGTGAGCCCGCTCGGGGTGACCGGCGCGGAGGCCGAGCGGCGCTGCGCGGCGGCCGGGCTGCTGCTCGGCAAGTGCGCGCTGCCGTACGACCCGGCGCCGGCCGCCGAGGCCTCCGGCATCCGGCTGGGCACGGGCACGGTGACCAGTCAGGGGATGGCGGAGCCGGAGCTGGCCGAGATCGCCGGGCTGATCGCCCGGGTGCTCGCCGGGGGCGCGGTCGCCCCGGCCGCGGCGCGGGTCCGGGAGCTGGCGCTGGCCTTCGCCGACCGGGTCTGACGGCGGCCGTCCGCGGGTATCCGGATCTCCTACCCGGGAGGGCGAACCGCGATGCACGGTCCCGGCGTCCGACTCAATAAGGTGTGTGCCGTGGCGACGCACCTCGAACCCCGGGAAGGCAGGGGAGTACCTTCGGTACCTCCCCGTTCGACAGTGATGCAGGAGGCCAGTGGTGCGTGAGTATCTGCTGGTGCTGTTCTGCACGGCCGCCGTCACCTACCTGCTGACCGGCCCGGTCCGGAAGTTCGCCATCGCGGCCGGGGCCATGCCGCCGGTGCGCGCCCGCGACGTCCACCGCGAGCCCACTCCGCGGCTCGGCGGCATCGCGATGTTCGGCGGACTCTGCGCGGGCATCCTGGTCGCCTCGCAGCTCGACAACCTGAGCAAGGCGTTCTCCCAGGGCACCGACATCCGCGCGCTGCTGTCCGGCGCCGGGATCATGTTCCTGCTCGGGGTGCTCGACGACAAGTGGGGCGTGGACGCGCTGGTGAAGCTCGGCGGCCAGATGATCGCCGCCGGTGTGATGGTCTGGCAGGGCGTCACGGTGATCAGCCTCCCGGTGCCCGGCGTCGGCCCGGTCGCGGTGAGCCCCACCCAGGGCATGGTGATCTCGGTCGTCCTGGTCGTCGTCATGGTCAACGCGGTGAACTTCATCGACGGCCTGGACGGCCTGGCCGGCGGCATGGTCTGCATCGCCGCGATGGCCTTCTTCCTGTACAGCTACCGGCTCTGGTACGGCTACACGGTCTCCGACGCGGCTCCCGCCGTGCTGTTCAGCGTGCTGCTGATCGGCATGTGCCTGGGCTTCCTGGCGCACAACATGCACCCCGCGCGGATCTTCATGGGCGACTCCGGCTCGATGATGCTGGGCCTGATGCTGGCCGTCGCCGCGATCTCCATCACCGGCCGGGTCGACCCGGACCTGATCAGCAACGAGGCCGGTTCGCAGACCGCCGCCGTGCACGCCCTGGTGCCGATCTACATCCCGCTGCTGCTGCCGCTGACGGTCATCGCGCTGCCGCTGGCCGACCTGCTGCTCGCGGTGGTCCGCCGCACCTGGGCCGGCCAGTCCCCGTTCGCCGCGGACAAGCGCCACCTGCACCACCGACTGCTCCAGGTCGGCCACTCGCACAGCCGCGCCGTACTGATCATGTACTTCTGGGCCGCGCTGATCGCCTTCGGCTCGGTGGCCTTCTCGGTGACCAACACCGGCCGCACCGTCGTCCTGACGCTCGCCGGGCTCTGCCTGGTCGGCCTGGTGGTGCTGCTCGTCCCGCGGTTCCGGCCGCGCGCCCCGCGGGCGGTGCAGGCCTTCGTCCCCCCGCGCTACCGCCGGAAGCAGATCGGTCCGATGGCCGAACTGTCGGCGAAGGACAAGCAACTCCTCGGTGAAGCCGGACGCGACTCCGGCGTGGACCCCGCCGCGGTCGGCTCGCACCACAAGGCCACCGGCCGTCACTGACAAGGGAGTTGAGGGACCATCGGATCGCGTTCACCCGAACGGCGGAACTGTTGCGCCATCGGTGTGACAGGTGCCACACATTCATGGTAAAGCTCTCATCAAATAGTTTGTGATACCGTTCACGAGTACCGAGAACACGCCGAAAGACCTGACAGGTGGATGACTTCCGTCCCTGTCGGTCTCCCTCCCCGGGCCCGCCGTTCCGATGGGCGGCCCGCGGCGATGCCTCGGTCCGGTGTCACCCGCCACCCGTTGTGCCCGTCCCCCCGCCACATCGACATGCCGCCGGAGCTGCCGACATGCCGTCCACCGACGCCCGGATCCTCCGAGGCGCCGCGATTCCCACTGCGGTCGCCGGGATCATCGCCATGGCGATCTCCTTCGCCGTCGCCGGTGGGAAGGGGCTGCTCGGCGCCCTGTTCGGCGCACTGCTGGTGATGGCCTTCTTCAGCTTCGGCCAGGTCGCGCTCGACCGGCTGACCAGGTCGAACCCGCAGATCATGATGGCCGCGGCGCTCCTCGTCTACACCACGCAGATCCTGCTGGTCGGCATCGTGCTGGCGGTCTTCAAGGACACCGAGCTCTTCAACCGGCAGGCGTTCGCCTTCACCCTGCTCGGCTGCGCCCTGATCTGGACGGGCTTCCAGGTGCGCGGCGCGCTCAAGGCCAAGACCTTCTACGTCGACCCCGACGCCTCCGAAAAGAAGGGCGACGAGCCCTCCGACAAGGGGCGTCAACAGTGACGAGGCCCGACTGTCCTCCCAACGAGGGGGGCGGTGTTTATGCCGCGCTGACGGGCTGCTATCGTCCGTCGCAACAACGGAGTACGGGAAGAGGCCAGGTCTGTCCGGACAGCGGACGGATCGCCCCCCTGATCCGCGCAGTCTTCGATGATCCCGCTGTGGTGCAGTGCACCGGCGCGCGGGGTCGGCGAGAAACCCATCAAGTTCCAGTGCCGCTCCGTGGCCCCAGGCCACGCCGACACACCGAGGTTGCCGTATCCATGCGTCACGACGAAGGAGTCCGTGGTGAGTGCTGAACTCACGTCCTCGCTCGCCTCAGGCAGTTGCCACTTCGGGGACGCTGGCTGCGGCTTCCCGGCCCCGGGCCTGAACGAGTTCCAGTTCAAGCCGATCTTCTCGATCGGCAGCGTCGAGTTCAACAAGCCGATGCTGCTGTCGATCATCGTCGCGCTCCTGGTCGTCGTGTTCTTCTGGGCCGCCTTCGCCAAGCCGCGTCTGGTCCCCGGCAAGCTCCAGCTGGTCGGTGAGATCGGGTACGACTTCGTCAAGCGCTCCATCGTGCTCGAGACGATCGGCAAGAAGGGCGAGAAGTACGTCCCGATGCTGGTCTCGATGTTCTTCTTCATCTGGTTGATGAACATCATGTCGATCATCCCGTTCGCACAGTTCCCCGTGACGGCGGCGATCGCGTTCCCGGCCGGCCTCGCGGCGGTCGTGTGGATCACCTACATGACGCTGACCTTTAAGAAGCACGGCTTCGTCGGCGGTCTGAAGAACCTCTGCTGGCCGTCGGGCATCCCCGGCTGGGTCATGTTCATCCTGGTGCCGATCGAGTTCTTCTCGAACATCTTCGTGCGCCCCTTCACGCTCGCGGTCCGAGCCTTCGCGAACATGTTCGCCGGCCACCTGCTGATCGTGATGTTCTCCATCGCCTCCTGGTACCTGCTCAGCCCGTCCCTGGGCGCGCTGTACGGCTCGGCCTCGTTCATCGTGGCCGTCGGCCTGACCGCCTTCGAGCTGCTGGTCCAGTTCCTGCAGGCCTACATCTTCGTGATGCTGGCCAGCAGCTACATCGCCGGTGCCCTGGAAGAGGCGCACTGAGCCCCGGGGCCACGGCCCCGCCGAGAACCACCTCCCGGATCGCCCGGTGGCCAATCACCACCGGTTCACCACCCTGCAAAGGACAACGTCAATGAGCATCCTCGCTGAGGGCACTGTCTACGGTTCCGTCGCCTCCCTGGGCTACGGCCTCGCCGCCATCGGCCCCGGCATCGGCGTCGGTCTGATCTTCGGTAACGGTGTCCAGGCCATGGCCCGCCAGCCCGAGGCTGCCGGTCTCATCCGTTCCAACATGTTCATCGGCTTCGCGCTGACCGAGGCGCTCGCCCTCATCGGCATCGTCATGCCGTTCGTCTTCGGCAACAAGTAATCCCGCCGTAGACCCTTTCTGAGGAAGGTCCAGATATGAGCATGGCGATCGTCCAGCTCGCGGCCGAGGAGAAGATGAACCCTCTCCTCCCCGCGTGGCCCGAGATCATCATCGGCCTGCTCTGCTTCTTCATCGTCTTCGGTCTGCTCGGCAAGAAGCTCCTCCCCAGCATCGAGAAGGTGCTGTCGGAGCGCCGGGACGCGATCGAGGGCGGGATGGAGCGCGCCGAGGCCGCCCAGGCGGAGGCCCAGGCCCTGCTTGAGCAGTACCGCGCCGAGCTCGCCGAGGCGCGCCACGAGGCTGCCCGCATCGTCGAGCAGGCTCGCGAGCAGGGTGCCGCCCAGCTCGCCGAGATGCGCGAGGAGGGCCAGCGCCAGCGCGAGGCCATCGTCGCCGCCGGTCACGCCCAGATCGAGGCGGACAAGAAGCAGGCCACCGCGGCCCTGCGTCAGGACGTGGGCTCGCTGGCCACCCAGCTGGCGTCCCGCATCGTGGGCGAGTCCCTCGAGGACCACGCCCGGCAGAGCGGCGTCATCGACCGCTTCCTGGACGAGCTGGAGGCCAAGGCCGCCGTTGCTCAGGGTGCGGCCAAGTGATCGGCGCCAGCCGCGAGGCGCTCGCCGCCGGTCGGCAGAACCTGGAGAGCCTGACCGACTCCACCTCGGTGGACGCGGCCGCGCTGGCCGAGGAGCTCACCGCCGTCACGGCCGTGCTGGACCGTGAGGTCTCGCTGCGCCGCGTCCTGACCGACCCGTCGCGGTCGGGCCAGGACAAGGCCCAGCTGGTCAGCTCGCTGCTGACCGGCCAGGTCTCCGGCGAGGCCGTCGACCTGGTCTCCGGTCTGGTCCGCTCCCGCTGGTCGGGTTCGCGCGACCTGGTGGACGCGACCGAGGAGCTCGCCGCGTACGCCGAGATCATCGCCGCGGACAGGGCCGGCGCCCTGGACGACGTCGAGGACGAGCTCTTCCGCTTCGGCCGGGTGGTGAGCGGCTCGCACGAGCTGCGCGCCGCGCTGACCGAGCCGAAGGCCGGTGCCGTCGCGAAGACCGCGCTGATCAAGAAGCTGCTCGGCGGCCGCGCCAACGCCGGCACCGTCCGGCTGGTCACCGCCCTCGTCAACGTGCCGCGTGGCCGTAGCCTGGAGCAGGGCCTCGAGTCCTACTCGAAGCTCGCCGCCGCGCGTCGCGGCCGCGTGGTGGCCCTGGTCACCACCGCGGTGCCGCTGTCGGACACCCAGAAGGAGCGCCTGTCCGGTGCTCTGGGCCGGATGTACGGCCGCCAGGTCCACCTGAACATCGACGTCGACCCCGAGGTCGTCGGCGGCGTCCGGGTGCAGATCGGCGACGAGATCATCAACGGCACCGTGTCGAGCCGCCTCGAGGGCGCTCGCCAGTCGCTCGAAGGCTGAGCACCGAAGCAGCACATCCGACCCTCGGTCGGGAAACCGGCTCCCCAAGGAGCCGGCACATCGTACGGCCGGTTCGGAAGACCCGGCCGAGAGTCGAATACTTGCGGCCCTCAATGGCGGGCCGAGGATCGCAAACTAGGAGAGCAGGGAAGCCTGATGGCGGAGCTTACGATCCGTCCGGAGGAGATCCGGGACGCGCTGGCCGACTTTGTCCAGTCGTACCAGCCGGACGCCGCTTCTGTGGAAGAGGTCGGCACGGTCACTGACGCGGCGGACGGCATCGCGCATGTCGAGGGCCTGCCCTCGGTCATGGCGAACGAGCTGCTGAAGTTCGAGGACGGCACGCTCGGCCTCGCGCTGAACCTCGACACCCGTGAGATCGGTGTCGTCGTCCTCGGTGAGTTCGGCGGCATCGAAGAGGGCCAGACCGTGCGCCGCACCGGCGAGGTCCTCTCGGTCCCGGTCGGCGACGGCTACCTCGGCCGCGTCGTGGACCCGCTGGGCAACCCGATCGACGGCCTGGGCGAGATCGCCGCCACCGGTCGCCGCGCCCTGGAGCTGCAGGCCCCCGGCGTCATGGCCCGCAAGTCGGTCAAGCAGCCGCTGCAGACCGGCATCAAGGCCATCGACGCGATGACCCCGATCGGCCGTGGCCAGCGCCAGCTGATCATCGGCGACCGCCAGACCGGCAAGACCGCGGTGGCCGTCGACACGATCATCAACCAGCGTGACAACTGGCGCTCGGGCGACCCGGAGAAGCAGGTCCGCTGCATCTACGTCGCCGTGGGCCAGAAGGGCTCCACCATCGCGTCCGTCCGCGGCGCCCTGGAGGAGGCCGGCGCGCTGGAGTACACCACCATCGTGGCCGCTCCCGCCTCCGACCCGGCCGGCTTCAAGTACCTCGCCCCGTACACCGGCTCGGCCATCGGCCAGGAGTGGATGTACGACGGCAAGCACGTCCTGATCATCTTCGACGACCTGTCGAAGCAGGCCGAGGCCTACCGCTCCGTCTCCCTGCTGCTGCGCCGCCCGCCGGGCCGCGAGGCCTACCCGGGTGACGTCTTCTACCTGCACTCCCGCCTGCTGGAGCGCTGCGCCAAGCTGAACGACGCCCTCGGCGGCGGCTCGATGACCGGTCTGCCGATCATCGAGACCAAGGCCAACGACGTCTCGGCGTACATCCCGACCAACGTCATCTCCATCACCGACGGCCAGTGCTTCCTGGAGTCCGACCTGTTCAACGCCGGCATCCGCCCGGCCGTGAACGTCGGTATCTCGGTTTCCCGCGTCGGTGGCTCCGCCCAGATCAAGGCCATGCGCTCGGTCGCCGGCCGCCTGCGTCTGGACCTCGCCCAGTACCGCGAGCTGGAGGCCTTCGCCGCCTTCGGTTCCGACCTGGACGCGGCCTCCAAGGCCCAGCTGGAGCGCGGTGCGCGCATGGTCGAGCTGCTGAAGCAGGGCCAGTACCAGCCGTTCCCGGTCGAGGAGCAGGTCGTCTCCATCTGGGCCGGCACCACCGGCAAGATGGACGACGTCCCGGTCGCCGAGATCCGCCGCTTCGAGCGCGAGTTCCTGGACCACGTCCGCCTGCAGCACAAGGACCTGCTCGCCGGCATCGTCGAGACCGGCCTGCTGGCCGACGGCACCGTCGACGCCCTGACGAAGGCCATCGAGTCCTTCAAGGCGGGTTACCAGACCGCTGACGGCAAGCTGCTCTCCGAGCAGGCCTGAGTCCGGTAGCGAGGGAAAGGACGTAACGACCCATGGGAGCACAGCTTCGGGTCTACAAGCGCCGGATCCGCTCTGTCACCGCGACGAAGAAGATCACCAAGGCGATGGAGATGATCTCCGCGTCGCGCATCGTCAAGGCGCAGCGCGCGGTGGCCGCCTCCACTCCGTACGCCGACGAGCTCACCCGCGCGGTGACGGCGGTGGCCACCCGGTCCAACGCCAAGCACCCGCTCACCACCGAGAACCCGGACGCCAAGCGCGCCGCCGTCCTGCTGATCACGGCGGACCGCGGCCTGGCGGGCGGCTACTCGACCAACGCCATCAAGGCCGCCCAGACGCTCACCGAGCGCCTGAAGGCCGAGGGCAAGGACGTGGTGACGTACATCATCGGCCGCAAGGGCGTCTCGTACTACACGTTCCGCGGTCTGACGATCGCGGACTCGTGGACGGGGTTCTCGGACAAGCCGACGTACGGTGACGCGAAGACGGTGGCGGCCGACCTGATCGAGGCCTTCACGGCCGAGACCGGCGGTGTGGACGAGCTCCACCTGATCTCGACCGAGTTCGTGTCCATGCTGACGCAGAACGCGGTCGAGGCCCGGCTGCTGCCGCTGAAGCTGGACGAGGTCCAGCTCAGCGACCAGTCGCCGGCCAAGGCGGAGATCTTCCCGCTGTACGACTTCGAGCCGTCGGCGGAGGGCGTCCTGGACGCGCTGCTGCCGCGGTACGTCGAGAGCCGGATCTACAACGCGCTGCTGCAGTCGGCCGCTTCCGAGCACGCCGCCCGCCGCCGCGCGATGAAGAGCGCGACGGACAACGCCGGCGAGCTCATCAAGTCGCTCACGCGGCTTGCCAACTCGGCCCGTCAGGCCGAGATCACCCAGGAAATCAGCGAGATCGTCGGTGGCGCCAACGCGCTCGCTGACGCGAGCCGCGGGAGCGAATGAGTATGACCACCACTGTTGAGCCGACCACGGCGACGGGCCGCGTCGCGCGGGTCATCGGCCCGGTCGTCGACGTGGAGTTCCCCGTCGACGCGATCCCGGACATGTACAACGCCCTGCACGTCGAGGTGGACAACCCCGACGGCACGGGCAAGAAGACCCTGACCCTCGAGGTCGCCCAGCACCTCGGCGACGGCATGGTCCGCGGCATCTCGATGCAGCCGACCGACGGCCTGGTCCGTGGTTCGCAGGTCACCGACACCGGTGCCGCGATCTCCGTCCCGGTCGGCCAGATCACCAAGGGCAAGGTGTTCAACGCCCTCGGCGACGTGCTGAACGTGGACCAGGCGGAGTTCGACAAGCAGGTCGAGGTCCGCTGGCCGATCCACCGCAAGGCCCCCGAGTTCAAGGACCTCGAGTCCAAGACCGAGATGTTCGAGACCGGCATCAAGGTCATCGACCTGCTCACCCCGTACGTCCAGGGTGGCAAGATCGGTCTGTTCGGTGGTGCTGGTGTCGGCAAGACCGTTCTGATCCAGGAGATGATCTACCGCGTCGCCGAGAACTTCGGTGGTGTGTCGGTGTTCGCCGGTGTCGGCGAGCGCACCCGTGAGGGCAACGACCTCATCGACGAGATGGTCGACTCGGGCGTTCTGGACAAGACCGCGCTGGTCTTCGGCCAGATGGACGAGCCGCCGGGCACCCGTCTGCGCGTCGCGCTGTCCGCGCTGACCATGGCGGAGTACTTCCGTGACGTCGAGAAGCAGGACGTGCTCCTCTTCATCGACAACATCTTCCGGTTCACCCAGGCCGGTTCCGAGGTGTCGACCCTGCTCGGCCGCATGCCCTCCGCGGTGGGCTACCAGCCGAACCTGGCCGACGAGATGGGCCTCCTGCAGGAGCGCATCACCTCGACCCGCGGTCACTCGATCACCTCGATGCAGGCGATCTACGTCCCCGCGGACGACCTGACCGACCCGGCGCCGGCCACCACCTTCGCCCACCTGGACGCGACCACCGTTCTGTCGCGCCCGATCTCGGAGAAGGGCATCTACCCGGCCGTCGACCCGCTGGACTCCACGTCCCGCATCCTCGACCCGCGGTACATCGCGCAGACCCACTACGACACGGCCGTCCGTATCAAGGGGATCCTGCAGAAGTACAAGGACCTCCAGGACATCATCGCGATCCTCGGTATCGACGAGCTGTCCGAAGAGGACAAGATCACGGTGCACCGCGCCCGTCGCATCGAGCGCTTCCTCTCGCAGAACACCTACGTGGCGAAGCAGTTCACCGGTGTCGAGGGTTCGACCGTGCCGCTGTCGGAGACCATCGAGGCCTTCAACGCGATCGCGGACGGCAAGTACGACTCCGTCCCGGAGCAGGCCTTCTTCATGTGCGGTGGCATCGAGGACCTCGAGAAGAACGCCGCCGAGCTGGCGAAGAAGTAATCGCGGCCGGTAGCAGCTGTGCGTGACCGTGAGGGGTGGCCCCCGAGCCTGGGGACCACCCCTCACGTCGCATCGGCTGTGATTCCGGTCAAATCCGTGCCGCCGGTTTCATGCCGGGGGCGCGGGGCCGTTATTCTTACCGAAACTCCCGAGTAATCGGGCGTTGCATGAGCCTAGGAGCCCACGTTGGCTGAGCTGCACGTCGAGCTGGTCGCAGCCGACCGCAAGGTGTGGTCCGGTGCGGCCACCATCGTCGTCGCCCGTACGGCCTCCGGTGACACCGGCATCATGCCGGGCCACACCCCGGTGCTGAGCGTGCTGGAGACCGGTCCCGTCACCATCCGCACGGTGGACGGCGGCACCGTGGTCGCCGCGGTGCACGGCGGCTTCATCTCCTTCGCCGACAACAAGCTGTCTCTGCTCGCGGAGATCGCCGAGCTGGCGGACGAGATCGACGTCGCGCGTGCCGAGCGCGCGCTGGAGAAGGCCAAGTCGGACCTGGACGCGCACGCCGAGCGCCGCGCCGAGGTCCGTCTGTTCGCGGCGCGCGGCCTCAAGGCCCACGCCTGAGTGCGCCGGACCCCGGCTTAGCGGGGTCGACCGACGGTCCCGGGGACGCGTGAGCGTGACCCCGGGACTGTCGTCGTAGTTGGTAGGTCAGCGCGGTCGCTTGATACGACCGCTACGGGGAACGCGGGTAGCGAGGAGGTGGGTGAGCATGGTCCTCGCGCTTGTGGTGTGTGCGGCGGTCGTGGCCCTGGGTGTGATCGGGCTGATGGCCTTCGCCGTCCGGCGCCGCCTGATCCAGCGGGTCGGCGGCACGTTCGACTGCAGTTACCGGCTCAAAATGCCCGCCGACGCCTCGACGCAGCCCGACCTCGACGAGAACGGCAAACCCACCTCCGCCCCGGTCCCCCCGACCGACGGCAAGGGGTGGGTTTTTGGTATCGGCCGGTACAGCGGTGACTCGATCGAGTGGTTCCGGGTCTTCTCGTACGCCCCGCGGCCGCGCAAGGTGCTGCCGCGCCGGGAGATCGAGGTGCTCGGCCGGCGCTACCCGGAGGGCCAGGAGGAGCTGGCCCTGCTGTCCGGGTCGGTGGTGCTGCGCTGCCTGCACAACGGGGCGCCGCTGGAGCTGGCGATGAGCGAGGACGCGCTGACCGGTTTCCTGGCCTGGCTGGAGGCGGCCCCGCCGGGGCAGAGAGTCAATGTCGCGTAGCGACGGCGCTCGATGGGGGCGCTCTCGCGCCACGGGGTTCCGAGACGGGGTTAACGCCGCCTAACCGGGCGGCTAGTCTGGCCGCATGGTCAATCTGACGCGCATCTACACCCGTACCGGCGATGACGGCACCACCGCGCTCGGCGACATGAGCCGGACCAGCAAGACCGACCCGAGACTGATCGCGTACGCGGACGCCAACGAGGCCAACGCCGCGATCGGCGTGGCCCTGGCGGTCGGGGAGCTGCCGGAGGACATGGCGGCGGTGCTCGTCCGGGTCCAGAACGACCTGTTCGACGTCGGCGCCGACCTGTCCACCCCGGTGGTGGAGGACCCGAAGTACCCGCCGCTGCGGGTCCTGCAGTCCTACATCGACCGGCTGGAGGCGGACTGCGACGAGTACCTGGCCCGGGTGGAGAAGCTGCGCAGCTTCATCCTGCCCGGCGGTACGGCCGGGGCGGCCCACCTGCACCTGGCCTGCACGGTGGTGCGGCGGGCCGAGCGCTCGACCTGGTCGGCGATCGCGGAGCACGGCGACAGCGTCAACCCGCTGACCGCGAAGTACCTCAACCGGCTGTCCGACCTGCTGTTCATCCTGGCCCGGGTGGCCAACAAGGAGCGCGGCGACGTGCTCTGGGTCCCGGGCGAGAACCGCTAGGCCGCGCCCCGGGTCCTACGCGGCGTACAGGGCCGTTCAGGGCCGGTCGGCCGGGGTGCGGCCGGGGGCGGAGCCGACGAGGGTCTTGTCGGTGACCACCCGGCCGTTCTCGACCCGCACGCCGGCCGGCGGCTCCTTGGGCCAGATCGAGTAGCAGGCGGCCACGACCACGTTGACCCCGGCCGCGATCCCCAGCTTGAGGTACCACTGGGCGAAGGTGCCGAAGTGGGCGGCGCCCGCGGAGAGCGGGACGAGCAGGGTGATCAGGCCCAGCGTGACCGCGGCCGACACGACGGTCCGGCCGGCGATCTGCCACTCGTACCTGGTCCGCTCCGGCCCGTACTTGGGCGAGGGCAGCGGCTTGGGACCGCCGGCGAAGCGGTGCAGGAAGTGCCGGTCGGCCCAGCGGACCAGCGAGGGGCCGTAGCCGATCGAGAAGCCCGCGTAGCTCGCGGCCAGGGCGTGCGTCCAGCTCGCGGTGGCGCCGCCGCGCAGGTCGAACACGGTGAGTGCGTAGAGGGTGAGGTCCACCACCGGCAGGCCGACCAGCAGCGCGGTGCTGGTGCGGCGCCACCGGAGCAGGTAGCGGGTGGCGAGGCCGAGGCCGAGCAGGATCCAGAAGGAGATCTCGGCCGCGACGATGAGAGTGACGATCACGTTCTGCTCCCGGATGTTCGACGGTGCTTCCAGCCTCGTGCGCGGGCGCGCCGCTGTCGTCGTCGCCCGGTGCCGTCCGGTGCTGCACCTTTCGATGTAGCGGGCTCCTCCGTGGACCGGAGCCCGGGCGGGCGCCGGGGGTGGTGGGATGGGACCGTGCCCCTTTCGTTCCCCGCGCTCCCCGCGCGCCGCCAGGACCAGCTGATCGCCCTGTTCGGGCTGCTCGGCGGCACGGTGCTGATCGTCTTCAGGGCGTACGACCAGGCCGGCCGGGTGCCGCCGTGGGCGGTGGTGCCGCCGCTGCTGGTGATGGCGGGGCTGGAGCTCTTCCGGCGGACCAGGCCGGTGCTGGCGGTGTCGGTCGGCGGGCTGGTCTTCGTGGCGAGCGTGTTCCTCGGCAACCTGACGGCCACGCTGATCCTGTACACCGACCTGCTGTACGCGGCAGTGGTCTACGGCAGCGCCCGGATGTCCCGGGTGCTGCACCTGACCGGCGGGGCCACGGTGGTGGTGCTCACCACCATGGCGGCGGGGTACGTCGGCACCTCCTTCGCGCTGCTGGTGGTGGTGCTCAGCGCGCTGGTCTTCCTCGGCCCGGTGTGGACCGGCGACGTGGTGCGCAAGCACCGGCAGCAGGCGGAGGCCGAGCGGCTGCGGGCGGAACAGACCGCGCTGCTCTCGGAGATGGACCGGCGTGAGGCGGTCGTCGCCGAACGGGCGCGGATGGCAAGGGAGTTGCACGACGTGGTGGCCAACCACCTGTCGGCGATCGCGATCCACGCGACCGGCGCGCAGTCGGTGGCCAGGCGCCGGAACCTGCCCGCGGACGACCCGCTGGTGGAGGTGCTGGCGGTGATCCGGGAGAACAGCGTCCAGGGATTGGCCGAAATGCGTCGCATGATCGGACTGCTCCGGGACAGCGGCGGGGGAGAGGCGGACGAGTCGTACGCGGCGCCCGACCTGGCCGCGGTGGACGCCCTGCTGGCCAAGGCCCGGGCAGCCGGCCAGGACGTCGGGCTGGACTTCGAGCTGCACGAGCACGGCGAGCGCGGCGAGGTGCCGGTGCCGGTCGGACTGGCCGCGTACCGGATCGTCCAGGAGTCGCTGACCAACGCGCTCAAGCACGCCGGGCCCGGACTGGTCAGCCTGCGGCTGGAGTTCGCGCCCGAGGAACTCCGGATCGCCGTCGACAGTCCGTACCGGAGCGGGCCGGGCCGCGAACTGCCCGGGGCCCGGGCCGGGCTGGTGGGCATGGCGGAGCGGGCCGGGCTGCTCGGCGGCAGCTTCGAGGCCGGGCCGGAGGACGGGTGCTGGAGGGTGCGCGCGGTGCTGCCGCGCGCCGGGGCGAACGAGGAGCGGGCATGACGATCCGGGTGCTGGTGGCGGAGGACCAGGCGGCGGTACGGGCGGCGCTGGTGATGATCCTGCGCGCCGAGCCGGAGTTGGAGGTGGTCGGGCAGGCCGCCGACGGCGAGGAGGCCGTCCGGCTGGCGCTGGAGCTGCGGCCGGACGTGGTGCTGATGGACGTGCAGATGCCCCGGCTGGACGGCGTCTCGGCGACCCGCGAGGTGGTCGCCGCCGGGGCCGGCCAGGTGCTCGTGCTGACCACCTTCGACCTGGACGAGTACGTCTACGGCGCGCTGCGGGCCGGCGCGTCCGGGTTCCTGCTCAAGGACCTGGAGGCGGACACCCTGGTCGAGGGCATCCGCACGGTGGCGCGCGGGGACGGGATGCTGGCGCCCTCCGTGACCAAGCGCCTGATCGGGGCCTTCGCCCGCCCCGGGCGGCCGGTCGTCCCGGAGGCCCGGACGGCGGTGGGCGCGCTGACCGGCCGCGAGCGGGAGGTACTGGCCTGCATCGGGGCCGGGATGTCGAACGGGGAGATCGCGGCCCGGCTGGAGATGGCGGAGGCGACCACGAAGACGCACGTCAGCCGCATCCTGGCGAAGCTGGGCCTGCGCAGCCGGGTGCAGGCGGCGATCCTGGCCCAGGACCTCGGTCTGACGATCTGATCACCTGACCACGTCGGTCGCAGATCACACTCCCGATCGCTACTGCCCGGGCGGATTGGGCACTAAAGTCCGGGCCAGAGCGACGCGGCTCCTGCGGTGGGTGACCCCTGCCCTGAGCCGCCTTCAGGGCCCGCCCGCGAGGCGGCGACGGCATCGGGAGACCCAGCCATGAGCAATGCGTCCAGCAAGCAGATCGCCGTGATCGGTGCCGGCCTGATGGGCGCCGGCATCGCCCAGGTCTCCGCGCAGGCCGGCCACCCGGTGGTGCTGCGGGACGTCACCGAGGAGGCGCTGCAGCGCGGCCTCGCGGGCATCCGCGCCTCGTACGAGAAGTTCGTCGCCAAGGGCCGGCTGAGCGCCGAGGACGCCGAGGCCGCGCTGGGCCGGATCACCACCACCACCGACCTGGGCGCCGTCGCCGAGGCCGACATCGTGGTCGAGGCCGTGTTCGAGCAGCTGGAGGTCAAGGAGGGCGTCTTCCGCGAGCTGGACAAGCTCGCCAAGGACGGCGCCGTGCTGGCCTCCAACACCTCCGCCATCCCGATCACCCGGATCGCCGCCGCCACGCGGCGCCCGGAGTCGGTCGTCGGCGTCCACTTCTTCTCGCCGGTCCCGATGATGAAGCTGGTCGAGCTGGTCCGCGGCTACAAGACCAGCGACGAGACGCTGGCCGCCGCGAAGGCCTACGCCGAGGGCGTCGGCAAGGAGGTCGTGGTGGTCAACCGCGACGTGGCCGGCTTCATCACCACCCGCCTGATCACCGCGCTGGTCGTCGAGGCCGCCAGCCTGTACGAGTCGGGCGTGGCCACCGCCGAGGACATCGACACCGCCTGCCGGCTCGGTTTCGGCCACGCGATGGGCCCGCTCCAGACCGCCGACCTGACCGGCGTGGACATCCTGCTGCACGCCGCCCGCAACATCTACACCGAGACCCAGGACGAGAAGTTCGCCCCCCCGGAGATCATGGCCCGCATGGTCACCGCCGGTGACCTGGGCCGCAAGAGCGGCCGCGGCTTCTACCCGTACGAGGGCAAGTGAGCCGCCGGCGCTGAACGACCGCGGGCCGTACGGTCGGAGCACCGTACGGCCCGCTCCGCCGGGGCGGGTGAGTTTCCTCACGCCGGGTGCCGCAGACGGGTGATTTGGGCGGTAATCGAGCGTAGGTGTGGGGCCGACCTGCGTATATTCCCTCGGACGGGTGAAGTTGCTTCAGATCCGGCCGGAACCAGCAACCTGCGGAGCCGGTTCACCGTCAGATGAGGGAACCCGGCATTCCGCCCGGGTCCGGACGTGGGGCCGCGGCCCCTCCGGATGCACCCGCCGCTCCCGCACCCGGCACGGCCGGGGCGGACCCGCCCCGCACCAGGCCGCCCAGGCGAAGGAGGAGAGCATGCGCATCACCGGCGACCACACGGCGCTGGCCATCGAAGGCCGCCTCGACGTGCGCACCGCCGCCGACGCGCGGGCCCGGCTGCACCAGGCCGTGGACGGCGGCCTCGGCGACCTCGTGCTCGACCTCGCCCGGCTGGAGTTCTGGGACGCCACCGGGCTCGGCGTGATCATGGGCACCCACCGGCGGGCCGGCCGGATCGGCCGCCGGCTGGTGCTGCGCTCCGTCCCGGCCCAGCTGCAGCGGCTGCTGGTGGCCACGAAGCTGCACCGCATCCTGGCCGTCGACGGCGCCGCGGGCGTCGCCGAGGCGCAGGGGGCCGCGCTCTAGTCACCTCCGCGCCGCGCGCCGCACCGTGCGCCCGCCCGCCCCGACTCCGCCCGCGCAACGCCCCTGGTCAGCGCCGCCGACCGGCCGTCCGCCGCGGACCGCTCTGCACGGCCGGGGCCGAATGTGCGAGAGTCTGCCCGTCAGAAGACGGCCGCCGGGGCTGCCTCCAGCCCGGCCGCGGCCGCTACCGGGACGTCAGCCGGGCGGCGCGGGGCGCCGACGGCCGAGCACGATGCGGAGCAGAACGTGGCACAGCCATCCGGCGAGTTCCGGCAGGAGCCGGTCCGCACCCGTGGCGGCGAACTGGTCTCCGGCGCCCTGCTGGTGGGCGTCGGCGCCCCGGAGGGCTCCGAGGTCAGGCCCTGCCCCGAGGAGTGGCGCCCGCGCCCGCGCCGGATCGGACGCAGCGAGCCCGCCCGCGGTCCGGTCGGCGGCGTCGGCCGCGCGGTCGGCCCGCTCGCGCTCGGCGCCGGGCCCGCCGACCTGCCGATGCTGGACCGCGAGGCCGACGTCACCGAACTGCTCGGACTGCTCGCCGACGGCCGCTCGATACGCCTGGTCGGCCAGGCCGGCTCGGGCCGCAGCGCACTGCTGTCGGCCGTCGCCGAGGCCGCCGCCGACCTCGCCCCCGGCGGTGTGGTGCAGCTCTGCGGCCACCGCCGGACCGTCCCCGACCTGCTCCAGGACCTCTTCGCGGCCACCCACCACGCCCCCGGCTACCGCCCCGATCCCGGGCAGCTGGCCGCCCACCTCGCCGAGGTCGGCGCGATCGTGGTGATCGACGCCGCCGAGCCCTCCGGCGCCGAGCTGGAGCAGCTGCTCGCCGCCGCCCCCGGCTGCGCCTTCCTGATCTCCGCCGCCCCGGACAGCCCGCCGCTGCCCGCCGGCTCCCGGCTCCAGGACCACCTGGTGGCCGGGCTCTCCCGCTCCGCCTGCCTCGCCCTCACCGCCCGGCTGGCCGGGCGGCCGCTGGACGTCGACGAGAAGGCCTGGGCGGTGGACCTCTGGTTCGAGTCCGAGGGCCTGCCGCTGCGCTTCGTCCAGGCCGCCGCGCTGCTGCGCCAGCGGGACGTCGCGGTGGACGCGCTGGTCGCCGCCGAGGACGACCGGCTGGGCGTCTTCGGCGCCGTCGACGAGCCCCGCCACGACCCGGACCCGGCGATCCGGGAGAACGCGCTGCGCAGCACCGTCCCGCTGCCCTCGGTGGCGGAGACCGCCTCGCCGGCCGTCCGGCTCGCCGAGGGGCTGAGCGAGCCCGCGCAGGCCGTGCTGCGGCTCGCCGTCGCGCTCGGCGGCGAGTGCCCGACCGCGCCGCACCTGCCGGCGCTGATCGACGTCGGGCAGGGCGAGGCCGCCCTCGCCGAACTCGCCGACGCCGGACTGGCGGTGTCCATCGGCGGGCACCACCGGCTGACCGCCGGCGCGCTCGACCTGCTCGCCCCGCACTGGCCGGCCCGCGGCTGCGTCGACGGCGCCGCCCAGCACTTCGCCTGGTGGGTCGGGCACGGCTCGGTGACGCTGGAGCAGGTCGCCGCCGAGGCGGAGGTGCTGATCGGGGTGCTGCTCGCCGACCGCACCGCCGGGCGGCACGAGGCGGTGGTCCGGCTCGCCCGCGCGGCGGCGCCCGCGCTGGCGCTGTCGCTGCGCTGGGGCGCCTGGGAGCGGGTGCTCCAGCTCGGCCTGGAGGCGGCCCGCCGCACCGGCTCGGCGGTCGACCAGGCCTGGTTCCACCACGAGGCGGGCGTGCACGCGATCTGCGTCCAGCAGCCCTCCCGGGCCGTCGCCGAACTGGAGACCGCGCTCACCCTGCGGAGCACGGCGGGCGAGCAGCGCGGGGTGGCGGCCGCCCGCCGGATGCTCGACCTGCTGCGTGCCGAGGGCCGGCAGCTGCCGGCCGCCGCGCCCGCCGCGCCGGCGTCCGGCCGCGCGCCGGTGATCCGCAAGATCGCGGCCCGGGTGCCGGCCGGGCTGAAGTCCAGCCGGCGGCGCCGGGCGGTGGTGGTCTCCACGGTGGTGCTGACCCTGGGGGTGCTCGGCACGGCGGTGGCGATGAGCTTCAGCGGGCCGGAGGAGGCCCGGGGGACGGACCCGCACAGCGGCCGGCTGGATGGCGGCGGCTCGCAGGACCCGCCGTTCCCGCAGTCCTCCGGCAGCGCCTCGCCGGGAACGGCCGGTGCCGCGCCGGGCAGCCCGGCGGACCGGCCGAGCAGCGCGGAGCCGTCCGCGAGCGGCAGCGCCTCGCACTCGCCGAGCGCCTCGCCGACGAAGAGGGCGAGCTCCTCGCCGGGCGCGGGGGAGTCGTCGGCCCCGCCGCCGTCGCAGCCGCCCGCTCCGGGCCAGCCGCAGCCGCCGGCCCCGCAGCCGGGTCAGCCGCAGCCGCCCCAGCCCACCGGGCAGCCGTCGAAGCCGACCGAGTCGAGCCACAGCCCGTCGTCCCCGCCGTCCACCCCGAGCACGCCGCCGGCCACGTCGGGCTCGCCGACGACGCCGAGCGGGACGGCCAGTCCGACCACGGGGCCGTCCTGAGCGGTCAGAACAGCTTGAGCTTGTCGTCGTCGATGCCGCGCAGCTCGTCGTAGTCCAGGACCACGCAGCCGATGCCGCGGTCGGTGGCCAGGACGCGGGCCTGCGGCTTGATCTCCTGCGCGGCGAAGACGCCCTTGACCGGGGCCAGCAGCGGGTCCCGGTTGAGGAGTTCGAGGTAGCGGGTGAGCTGCTCGACCCCGTCGATCTCGCCCCGGCGCTTGATCTCGACGGCCACCGTGGCGCCGTCGGAGTCGCGGCAGAGGATGTCGACCGGGCCGATCGCGGTGGGGTACTCGCGGCGGATCAGCGACCAGCCGGCGCCGAGCACCTCCATCCGGTCCGCGAGCAGCTCCTGGAGGTGGGCCTCCACGCCGTCCTTGATCAGGCCCGGGTCGACCCCGAGCTCGTGGGACGAGTCGTGCAGCACCTCCTCCAGCGTGATGATGAGCTTCTCGCCGGCCTTGTTCTCCACCGTCCAGACCCCGTCGGCCTCCTTGAGGACGCACGGCGGGGACATCCAGTTGAGCGGCTTGTAGGCGCGGTCGTCGGCGTGGATGCTGACGCTGCCGTCGGCCTTGACCAGGATCAGCCTGGTGGCGGACGGCAGATGGGCGGAGAGCCGACCGGCATAGTCGACTGAGCAGCGGGCAATTACGAGACGCACGGTCGACCACGCTAGCCCACCGGGGCCAGTTGATGCGATTCCGCGACGGCAGGGTGAAGAAAGCGCGAACCCGGCCACCATGGAGGTCCCGCGGTCCCGCCGCCGCCCGTCGAGGTCTGGCGCCCTTCTCAGCGAGTCGCTACGGTGTGTGACGGCACGCTCGCGGGACCGCTGTCAACGGGGACGGAGACTTCCGATGAACGGTCCGACGGGATCCGGCCAATCTGGTGCACCGCACCATGTTTCCGGAGTAATCCGCAGGAATGACCGGCCTGCCGCGCCGTTGACTGCCACGCTGTTCTGAGCGCGTTCGGTGTCCGGGACGTCACGTCCCGTGGTGCCGCCGCGGTCGCGAAGGCGCCGGAAACCCCTGTCCCTCGGTGTTCCGGACGCCCCACGCGCATCGCCACCCTCACTGTGAGCTTGACCTACGCACGACCACCCGGGCGCCGCGCGGGTGGACCGCGAGAGGAGAATCCATGTCGCTCGACGTCTCACCGGCCCTGCTGGAAAAGGCCGAGCGGGGCGAGGTCGACGAGCGGGAATTCGTCGACTGCGTCCGCGTCTCGCTGCCGTACGCCTGGGACCTGATCAGCTCGCTGGTCGCCCAGGCGAAGGTCGACGGCACCGACTTCGCCGACAACCAGGTACCACCGCCCAGCGAGCAGGCCCGCGGCCAGCTGCTGCGCGCCCTCGCCAGCGACGCCATCCGGGGCGCCCTCCAGCGCCACTTCGGGGTCCGGCTGGCCTTCCAGAACTGTCACCGGGTGGCGGTGTTCCTGCCGTCCGAGGCCAACGAGGCCCGGTACGACCGCTTCACCTCCGTCCGGGAGCAGCTGCTCAACCAGTCCGAGGAACTGCGGGACTGCTGACCCGGCGGGCCCCCGCCGCGGCGCCGGCCGCCCCGTCCCCCGGTGCGGGGGGAGGGGCGGCGGCCCGGGCCCGTCCGCCCGCGGCGTTCAGCCCAGCTGCGGCAGCACCTCGGAGCCGAGCCGGGCGATGTTGTGCAGGGTCGCCGCCTGGTCGCCGCTGCCCTCGGCGAGTAGGGCGAAGCGCCGGATGCCGGTGCGCTCGGCGGTGGCCAGCAGCCGGTCGGCGCACTGCCGCGGGGTGCCCACCGCGTGCAGGTCGCAGAGCAGCTCGGTGTACTGGCGCGGGTCGCGCATCCTGCGCTCGCGGCCGTCCACGGTGCGGTGGGCGCCGAGCCCGTACTCGAACCAGCCGGGCATCGCGTTCAGCAGGGTGGACCGGGCCGCCGCGGCGCGGTCGTCGACCTGGGCCACCCCGGCCGCGACGTGCCGGCGGCCGATCCGGCGCAGCTGCTCCTCGCCGCGCCCGGCGGCCAGCCAGGCCGTCCGGTAGAGCTCCAGCATCCGCAGCTTGTCCTCGTCCCCGGAGTGCATGCCGAGCAGCATCGGCAGGCCGCGCTCGGCGGCCAGCCGCACCCCGCCCGGCGAGGTGCAGGCGACCACCACGGGCGGGCCGGCCACCGGCAGCCCGGCGGCGGTGAGCTCCTCGCCGAGGCCCTCGTCGTCCCGGCGCTGGCGCGGGAAGCGCACCGGGCCGGACCGCCCGTCGAGGCCGAGCCAGCTGCTCAGGCCCGGCCGCCGCACCGGTTCGGTGGCCCGCGGCACCACCGCGACCTCGGGGAAGGCGAACTGCGGGCCGTCCGCGCCCACCCGGGAGCCGCGCAGCCAGCGCAGCAGCAGGTCCAGCCGCTCCGGGAAGCCCTTCTCGAAGGCGTCCACGCCGCCGCCGAACACGTCCAGGTCGATCCACGGCCCGCCGCGGCCCACCCCGAGCGTGAACCGCCCGCCGGAGGTGAGGTGCAGCAGCGCGGCCTGCTCGCCGAGCCCCACCGGGTGGCGGGTGGAGAGCACGCTGACCGCCGTGCCGACGCCGATCCGGCGGGTGCGGCCGAGCAGCATCGCGGCCAGCGTGGCGGCGTCCGGGCACACCCCGTACGGCACGAAGTGGTGCTCGGCCAGCCAGACGCTGTCCAGGCCCGCGCCCTCGGCCTCGACGGCGGAGCGGACGGTGCGCTCCAGCGCCTCGCCGTGGCTCTGCCCGGGGAACTGCGCGGACAGCAGGAACAGGCCGACCCGCACCGGCCCGGTGGCCGGGGGCAGCGCGCCCGCCCGCTGGGCCGTCGGCAGCGGCTCGCCCGCGACGGCCGTCACCGGCGGGACGGAGGTCAGCGTCGGGCCGGGGGCGGCCGGCCCGGCCCCGGCGGGCCGACCGCTCTCGGCGCGGGCGCTGGTCTTGCTCATCGTGGGGCCTCCTCGGGTGCGCGCAGGGTCTGCGGGCCCCGCCTTCTCCCCTCGTGGGTATCCGATGTCATGTGCCAATGGCACGCGGAACCCGGGATTTCCCCGATGATCGGGTGGATCTCGGCAAAAACGCCGAAGTGCCGGTCGGAGCCGTGGTAGTGGCCGTGCGGCGGCCCGGCCGGCCGTAGGCTGGAACGACTCAGAGCCCAGGAGGAGAGGGAGTCCGCCGTGTCGCCGCGCCGCAACCGGATCAAGAGCGCCGCCCCCCGCGAGAGCGCGGAGTCGGCCGCCCCGCTCGGCGGCTCGCTGCGCCGTACCGAGAGCTACCAGGGCGACGACTGGGTGGTCCAGACCGTCGCCGGGACGGCGGGGCGGTTCTACCGCTGCCCGGGCTGCGACCAGGAGATCCCGCCGGGGACGGGCCACGTGGTGGCCTGGCCGATGCACGGCGCGGGGGTGGACGACCGGCGGCACTGGCACCGGGCCTGCTGGGGCGCGCGGGAGCGCCGGGCCTCCAACGTCCTGCGGGGGCGCGGCGCTCCGCGGTACTGACGGTCCCTCCGGCCCGGCCGGGCGCCGCCGGGCAGGCCCTACGCGTCGCGCCGCTTGAGCACCAGCGCGCCGCCGACCAGCGCTGCCGCCGTCCAGGCGAGGCAGATCAGGAAGCCGGTCCACGGCCCGTACGGCTGGCCGTGCTGCTCGTACACCAGCAGCATCCGCGAGCCCGCGTAGTCGGGGAAGTAGTGCGCCAGGGTCTTGACCTTCGGCACCGCCGAGAGGATCGGCGAGAGCAGGAAGAAGAACGGCACCAGCACGCCGAGCGCGAGCGTCTGGTTGTGCAGCATCGTGGTGACGCCCGCCGCGAACAGGCAGAGCAGCGTCAGGTACAGCGCGGCCCCGAACACCGCCCGCAGCACGTTCGGCTCGCCGATCGAGGTGGAGTGCTCGCCGAGCAGCGCCTGCCCGAGGAAGAAGGTGGCGAAGGCCGTCACCACCGAGACCGCGAGCGCCAGCGCGCCGAGCACCACCGCCTTGCCGGCCAGCAGGGTGGCGCGCTGCGGGACGGCGGCCAGGGTGACCCGGATCATGCCGCTGCTGTACTCGTTGCCGATCGCCAGCACGCCGAAGACGATGATCGCCAGTTCGCCGAGCATGATGCCGGAGAAGGACGTCCCGGTGGCGTCGAACGGGGACTGCTCGTGCCGGCGGAACTCGGTGAAGTTGTTGTTGGTGAGCAGGGACAGCAGCGCGCCGATGCCGACCGTGACGACGAAGGTCAGCGCGAGCGTCCAGACCGTCGAGCGGACGCTGCGGATCTTCGTCCACTCGGAGCGCAGGATCGCCGGGAAGGACGTCATCGCAGTTCTCCTCCTGCCGGGCCGGTCTGTCGTGCCGGTCCGCCGTTCCAGCCGGCGCCCCACTCGGCGGGCGCGCCGGCCGCGTCCAGGCCCGGTCCGTCGCCCGCGTGGTACTCCACCGAGTCGGCCGTCATCTGCATGAAGGCCTCCTCCAGTGAGGCCTGCTGCGGGCTGAGTTCGTGCAGCACCACGCCGTTCGCGGCGAACAGCTCGCCGAGCCGCGCGATGTCCCCGTCGACCACCTCGTAGGAGCCGTCGGGGCCCGGCTCGGGCCGCAGGCCGGCCTCGGCCAGCACGTCGAGCAGCCGCTCGGGCTCCGGGCCGCGCAGCCGTACGGCGGAGCGGGAGTTGCGCCGGATGAACTCCGGCATCGACAGGTCGGCGAGCAGCCGGCCCCGGCCGATGACCACCAGGTGGTCGGCGGTGACGGCCATCTCGCTCATCAGGTGGGAGGAGACGAAGACCGTCCGGCCCTCGCCGGCGAGGCGCTTCATCAGGTTGCGGATCCAGAGGATGCCCTCCGGGTCCAGGCCGTTGACCGGCTCGTCGAACATGACGATCTCCGGGTCGCCGAGCAGGGCGGAGGCGATGCCCAGGCGCTGGCCCATGCCGAGGGAGAAGCCGCGGGCCCGCTTGCGGGCGACGGGGGTGAGGCCGACCAGGGCGAGCACCTCGTCCACCCGGCGCTCGGGGATGCGGTTGCTCTGGGCGAGCCAGAGCAGGTGGTCGCGGGCGGTGCGGCCGGGGTGGACGGCCTTGGCCTCCAGCAGCGCGCCGATGTACTTGAGCGGCTCGCTGAGCTGCCCGTAGTGCTTGCCGTCGATGGTGACCCGGCCGGCGGTCGGGCGGTCGAGGTCGAGGATCATGCGCATGGTGGTGGACTTGCCGGCGCCGTTGGGGCCGAGGAAGCCGGTCACCACGCCCCGGGGCACCTGGAAGCTGAGCCGGTCCACCGCGAGCGTCTTGCCGTAACGTTTTGTCAGGTCGTGCAACTCGATCATCCGCGCTCCCTCAGTTCCTTGCCAGGCTAGGACAAAGGGGATACCCCGGCCTGCTGAGTGAACCTGCTGAGTGGGTCCGACGGGCGCGCCGGAATAGGTTGGGAACATGAGCGAGCGAAGCGAGCGAATCATCGAGAGGCGCGTGTGGGCGAACGCCCCTGCCGAGCGAAGCGAGGTGGGCGCGTGAGTGAGATCCCCTCTGCAGTGTCGGTCCGCGAGAGCGGTACCGGAACGCCACTCGTGCTGCTGCACGCCTTTCCGTTGAACGCCTCGATGTGGTCGTCCCAACTGGACGCGCTGCCCGGCCTGACCGGGGACGAAGCGCGGGTGCTCGCCCCCGACCAGCGGGGGTTCGGCGGCACCGCGCTGGGCGCCGACGAGCCCTCGCTGGACCTGGTCGCGGACGACCTCGCGCTGCTGCTGGACGCGGCCGGGATCGAGCGCGCGGTGGTCGGCGGGCTCTCCATGGGCGGCTACGTGGCGCTGGCCTTCGCCCGCCGCCACCCCGGCCGGCTGGCCGGCCTGCTGCTGGCCAACACCCGGGCCACCGCCGACACCGACGCGGCCCGGGCCAACCGGGAGCGGATCGCCGCCGCCGTCACCGCACGGGACAGCGTGCGGCTGCTGCTGGACGAGCAGGTCGCGGCCGGGCAGCTCGGGCCGGACTCGCAGCACCTGGTGGAGCGGGTGCAGGCGATGGTCGCCGCCGCGCCGCCGGCCGCCGTCGCCTGGGCCCAGCGCGCCATGGCGGCCCGCCCGGACTCCCTGGACGTGCTGGCCGGCCTGCGGGTGCCGGTCGCCATCGTGGCGGGCGCCCAGGACGCCCTGGTGGCGCCGGAGGAGGCCGAGCGGATGCTGCGGGCCCGCCCGGACGCCGAGCTGACCGTCCTGCCCGGGGTGGGGCACCTGAGCGCCCTGGAGGCGCCCGAGGCCTTCGACGCCGTCGTGCGCACCCTGCTCGCCCGGGTGGCCGCCGGATGAGCCAGGAGAGCCAGGACGCGGCGGCCTGGGACTTCTCGGCGCTGGAGGTGACCGGCCGGATGCCCGTGACCAACCGGGGCGAGGGGCTGCTCGAACTGACCCTGGAACCGCTCGGCGAGGACTACTGGATGCGCCCGGGGGAGACCTTCATCGTCACCTCGTACGGCGACTACGGGCCCGGGCACCCCTTCGAGGTGCAGTACTGGCCGGACTCGGTGTCGGTCTGGTGCACCTCCTGGTTCGGCACCGTCTCGGACGACGAGGGCAACCAGCTCAGCAGCGGGCACCAGCGGCCGGACGGCGCCTACCCGAGGTAGCCGCCCGCCGCCGACAGCCCGCAGAAGCGCCCGAGGTGATGACGGCGCGACAGCCGACAGGCCCTCACCCGGGCGGGTGAGGGCCTGTGCTGCTGCCCGGTCGGGCGTGCGTCAGCGCGACTGCTGGGCGGGCACGCCCATGGTGTCGTCGTTCGGCAGCGAGGCGGCGGCCACGGCCGCGCCGGTCAGCGTCGCCAGCATCTCGCGGACGTTGGTCAGCTGGGCGTTGATGCTGTCGCGGCGGTTGGTGAGCGCCGCCAGCTCGCGCTCGGACTCGCTGCGGATGCGGTCGGCCTTGGCGTTGGCGTCGGCCACGATGTCCTCGGACTGGCGCTGGGCCGTCTCGACGGTCTGGCGGGCGCGGCGCTCGGCGTCGGTGCGCAGCTTCTCGGCCTCCAGGCGCAGCTGCTCGGCCCGGTGCTCGATCTCGGCCAGGCGCTTCTCGGCCTTGGCCTGACGGGCGGCCAGGTCGCGCTCGGACTGCTCGCGGCGCTTGGCCAGGTTGGTCTCGAACTCCAGCGCGGCCTGGGCGGCCTTGGTGCGGGTGTCCTCGAAGAGGGCGTCCGCCTCCTCGCGCTTGTTCTGGGCGTCCTTGTTGGCCTCGGCGCGCAGCTGGGCGGCGTCGCTCTTGGACTTGTCGACGATCCGCAGACCCTCGTCCTCCGCCTTGGCCTTGCGGTCCTTGGCGTAGTTCTCGGCCTCGGTGCGGACCTGCTGGGCGGCGGCCTCGGCGAGCTCGCGGTGCTGCTCGGCGGCGCGGTGCGCCTCGTCGCGCAGGTCCTTGGCCTCCTCCTCGGCGAGTCGCAGGATCTTCTCGACCCGGGCGCCGAGACCGGCGTAGGAGGGCTCCGACTCGGTGACCGCCGCCTGGGCCGACTGGGTCTCCAGGTGGAGTTCCTCGATGCGCTTCTCCAGCGCACTGATCCGGGTCAAGGCACTGTCACGGTCGGCCACCAGCTTGGTGATCCGCTCGTCGACCTGGGCGCGCTCGTACCCACGGCGCACCAGGTCGAAGCCGTGAGGGGAGTGACTGTCGCTCATGGGGTTCTGGGCTTCCTGTCGTCAAACCGCTGAGGTGGTTGAGGGAATCCTGACACGGTACCGGAGTGTCGACGGCTGTACGCCGTTCTCTCACGGACAATGACCGCCAATGTCCGCTCAATCGGGTGGTGAGCTCTTGGAGCGATTGCCACCCGACCGGGGGGAGCCAACTCCGGCACCGGCCTTGGCGCCCCCGTCCTTCTTGGTGTTGCTTCCCCCGTTGGCCTGGGCGACCGGTGACGGTGCCTCGAACGCCTCCAGGGCGGACAGCACGTCCTGGACCCTGGAGATCTCGGTGTTGATGTCCTTGCGGCGGCGCACCAGTTCGTCCAGCTCGCGCCGGCCCTCGTCGGTGACCCGCTTCGCCTCGGCCTTCGCCTCGGCGAGCAGCCGCTCGGCCTCCGCCTTCGCCAGCTCGATCTGCTCGTCCGCGGCCTCGTCGGCGTCCCGCAGCCGCTTCTCCGCCTCGGCGGAGGCCCGGTCCAGCCGCTCCTCGGCCTCGGCCTCGGACGACTGCAGCTTGGCCTCGGCCTTGACGATGAGCGCCTCGGCGCGGTCGGTGGAGTCGGCGAGCTTGGTCTCCGCCTCCTTCAGCAGGCCCTCGGCCTTGCGGACGGCGGAGATCCGGACCTTGCTGGCCTCCGCGGAGGCCTCCGAGGTCAGCTCGGCCGCGCGGTCCTCGGCCGCGGCGACCAGGGCCGCCGCGCGGTCCTCGGCCTCGGCGACGGTGGCCACCGCCTGCTCCTCGGCCTCGGTCAGCTGCTCCTGGGCCGCCGTCACCAGCGCGTCGACCCGCTCGCCGGCCGACTTCATGGCGGCCGCGTTCTCCTTGCGGGCGCGCTCGTGCAGCGCCTCGACCTCGGCGTCGGTGCGCTCGCGCAGCTCCTCGGCGCGCTCGCGGATCGCGGTCGCGTCCCGGCGGGCCTCGGCGAGCAGGGCGTCCGCGTCGGAGCGGCCCTTCTCGACCTCGGCCTGACCGGCGGCCTCGCCGGCGGCGACCAGCCGGTCGGCCTCCTTGCGGGCGGCGGCGACCATGGCGTCCGCCTGCTCCTCGGCGGCGGCGGTGGTCGCCAGCGCGGTGGTCTGGGCGTCCTCGCCGAGCGCCTCGGCGTCCGCGAAGGCCTTCTCCAGGACGGACTTGGCCTGCTCGCGGGTGGCCCGGTCGAACTGCTCGGCGGCCTCCCGGGTCTCCGCGTCGTAGGCGTCGGCGCGGGAGTGGGTGGCGGCGTCGTACTCGTCGGCCAGGGTGCGGGTGGCGAGGGCGTACTCCTCGGCCTCGGCGCGCAGGCCGGCCGCCAGCTCCTCGGCGTCGGCGATGCTGCGGGCGCCCTGGGCCTCGGCCTCGGCGACCGTACGGGCGGCCTGCGCCTCGGCGTCGGCCCGCAGCTGCTCGGCGGCCTCCTGGGCGGCGCGCAGCTCGGCCTCGGCGTCCGCGCGCAGCTGCTCGTCGTAGGCCCGGGCCTCGGCGCGCAGGCGGCCGAGCTCCTCCTCGGCGGCCTCCCGCTCGGCGGCCAGCTCCAGCTCGGTCTGCTCGCGCAGGGCGGTGGTCTCGGCCTCGGTGCGGGCGCGCAGGTCGGCGGTCTCGCGGTCGACGAGCTCGCGCAGCTCGGTGGTCTCGCGCTCGACCAGGGTGCGCAGCTCGGTGACGTACGCGTCGGCGGCCTCGCGCTGCTCGGTGGTCTCGCGCTCGGCGAGGACCCGCAGCTCGGTGGCGTGCTGCTCGGCGGCCTCGCGGACCTCGGCGGCCTCCTCCTCGGCGGCGGCCTTGAGCGCGGCGATCTGCTCGGCGGCGGCCTCGTGCATGCCGGCCACCGACTGGCGGACCTCGGCGGCCTCCTCCTCGGCGGCGGCCACCAGTTCGGCGCCCTCGGCCTTGGCGGCGGCGATCAGCTCGGCGCGGTCGGCCCGGGCCTGCTCCAGCTCGGCGGCGGCCTCGGCGCGGATGCCGTCGGCGGTGGCGCGGGCCTCGGACAGCTCGCGGCCGGCCTCGGCCCGGACGGTCTCGGCCTGCTCGTTGGCCAGCGCCAGCTCGGCGGCGGCCTTCTCGCGGGTGGCCTTGGCGTCCTTGGCGGCCTCGGCGCGGCGCTGCTCGGCGGTGGCCTCGGCGCGCTCCAGCACCTCGTCGGCGGCGGTGCGCTGCTCGGCGGCGTAGGCGTCGGCCGCCTCGCGGACCTCGGCGCTGTGCTGCTCGGCGGCTTCGCGGAGCCGGGCGTCGTAGGCGTCGGCCTGCTCGCGGACCTCGGTGCCGTACTGCTCGGCGGCCTCGCGGACGTCGGTGCTGTACTTCTCGGCGGCTTCGCGGACCTCGGCGCTGTGCTTGTCGGCCGCCTCGCGGACCTCGGCGCTGTGCTTGTCGGCCGCCTCGCGGACCTCGGCGGTCTCGGCCGCGGTGCGCTTGGTGAGGTCGGTGGCGTGCTGTTCGGCCTCGGTGCGGACGCGGTCGGCGTAGGCCTCGGCGTTCTCGCGCTGCTGGGTGGTCTCGCGCTGGGCCAGGGCCCGCAGATCCGCGGCGGCCTGCTCGGCCTCGGCCAGGGCCTGCGCGGCGGCCTGCTCGGCCTGTTCGCGGGCGGCCTCGGCGGCGTCCAGGTGCTCGGCGGTCTCCTCGCGCTCGCGGCGCAGCCCGTCGGCGGCCTCCTCGCGCTCGCGCCGGCTCTCCTCGCGCAGCGCGTTCGCGGCGGCCTCGGCCTCGGCCCGGGTCCGGGCGGCCTCGGTGTCGGCCTCGGTGCGCACCCGCTCGGCGTCGGCGACCGCGGCGTCCCGGACGGCGTTCGCCTCGGCCTGCGCCTCGGTGGTCAGGGCCTCCGCCGCGGCGGTCGCCTCGGCGCGCACCCGCTGGTCGAACTCGGTTGCGTCGCGCCGGAGTTCGGCGGTCTCGCGCTCGGCGGCGGCCCGGTTCTCGGCGGCCGCGGCCTTGGCGGCGGCGAGCGCGTCCTGGCCCTGCTGCTCGGCGGCCGCGGTGATCTTCCCGGCCTCGGCGCGGGCCCGGGTCAGGGTCTGCTCGGCCCGCCCCTGGGTCTCGGCGGCCTGCTCCTGGGCCTGCGCGCGCAGCCGCTCGATCTCCCCGGCGGCACCCGCGCGCAGCTCGTCCGCGTCGGCCTTGGCCTTGGTGAGCAGCTCCTCGGCGTTCTTCGCCGACTCCTCGATCTGGACCACGGCCTGACGGCGGGCCTCGCCGCGCACCCGGTCGGCCTCGGCGGCGGCCTGGGCGCGCAGCTCCTCGGCCTCGGCCCGCAGCCGGGCCGCCTCGTCCTGCATCCGCTCGATCCGCTCGCGGATCGCGGCGGCGTCGTCCAGGGCGGCGTTCTGGGCCTGCTCGACGGCGGCCTGGGCCTGCTCGCGCAGCCGCTGCGCCTCGGCGGCGGCCTCGGCCCGGATCCGCTCGGCCTCGGCGGCGGCCTCGCTGCGCGCGGTCTCGGCGTCCTGGTTGGCCCGGCCGAGCACCTCCTCGGCGGTCTTGGCGGCCTTGGCGAGGTGGACGGTGGCGTCCTTGGCGCCGGCCGCCCGGCCCTCCTCCTCGGCCTCGCCGCGCAGCCGCTGGGCGTCGGCCTCGGCCCGGGCGCGCAGCTCGGCGACCTCCCGCTCGGCCAGCGCGCGCAGCTCGGCGATCGCCGCCTCGGCCTCGGCCTTCAGTTCGGCGGCCACCGACTCGGCGGTGGCCCGCAGCCGCTCGCTCTCCTCGGCCGCGGCGGCCTTGGCGGCGTCGGCCTCGGCCTTCTTGGTGGCGGCCTCGGTACGGATGGCCTCGGCCTCGGCACGGATCGCCGAGGCCTCGTTGGTGGCCTGGGCGACCATCCGGGCGACCTCGGCCCGGGCGGTCTGCGAGCGCTGCTCGTTGGCGGCCTCGCCGTCGGCGACCTTGCGCTCGGCGGCGGCTTCGGCGTCGGCCTGGAGCTGCTCGGCGGCCTGCTCGGCCTGGGCGCGCAGCTGGGCGGCCTCGTGGCGGGTGCGCTCCGCCTCGGCGATCGCCTCGGCGCGCAGCCGCTCTATCTCGGCCTTGGCCGCGGCGAGCTGCTGCTCGGCCCGGGCCTGCTCGGCGGCGGCCTGCGTCTTGAGCCGGCCGATCTCGGCCTGGGCGGCGGCCAGCTGCCCCTCGGCGGCGGCGTGCGCGGCGGCCAGCTGCTGCTGGGCCTCGCCCCGCGCGGCGTCCACGTCGGCGGCGGCCTGGGCACCGGCCTGCTGGGCCTGCTCGGAGGCGGCGCGCAGCAGGCGCTCGGCGTCGCTCTGGGCCCGCTGCAGCGCGGCCTCGGCGGCGGCCTGGGCCTCACCGCGGGCGGCGTCCACGTCGGCGGCGGTCTGGGCGCGGGCCTGGTCGGAGAGGGCGACGGCCTCCGCGCGGGCGGCGGCGACCATCCGCTCGGCCTCGGCGCGGGCCTCCTGGAGCAGTCGCTTGGCCTCCTGCTCGGAGCCGACCCGGGTCTGCTCGGCCCAGCCGTTGACGTGCTGTTCGGCGGAGCGGCGCAGTTCGGCGAGCTCGTCCTCCAGCTGCCGACGGCGGGCGGCGAGGTCGGCCTCCAGCCGGGCGGTGCGCTCGGCGGCCTCGGCCATGATCCGCTGGGTGGCGGCCTGGGAGTCGCGCAGCTGGCGCTCGGCGTCCGCGCGCAGCTGCTGGGCCTGCATCTCGGCGGTGCGGAGCATCTGCTCGGCCTGGCCGGAGACGGCGTCGAAGGCGCGCGGCTGGGCGAGCATGCGGCGGGACTCGTGCAGCTTCGCCCGCAGCACCTCCACCTGGTAGGCGAGGTCTTCGGCATGCTCGACTGCCTTGTCCCGCTCCTTCCGAGTCCGACCCATCTCGGCCTCGAACTGGGAGAGGTGATCGTCAACCTCGTAGCGGTCGTTGCCCCGCACTCCGCGGTCCCATCCATCTCCTGGTCGCGTCCTCGACCCGGCCGGTGCCGGGCGCCCGTTTCCCGGGCGCCGGTCCGACTGGTCCTTGCATCCGCAGCCCGTGGACGGTCCCCCGCCATGCCGGGGCCGCCCGCCGCGGTCGTCGGAATCCGGGGCGCGGGAGCGCGGGGGTGCCGCGTTCCCCCGTCCGAGTGGACTCCTGGGCGAACTCTTGCCTTGTGGAGAATGGTGACAGATCCGTCTTGCGACTGTTCAGCCGTGCCCGCGTAATGGACTCCCCTTGCGACGGGCCGACCGCCGGCGGGCGGACGGGCCTGTCTTCGGCCGTGCCCGTCGCCTCCGTCCCCCGGAGCCTTCGCGCACCTGGGCATTGTAGTGGGAGCGCACTGCGGGGGAATGGCCGCAGGGGTGTTTTCCGGCTCTTCCCGCCAGGTTACTGACGGGTCATGACCGACGGACCGTCGGCTGCCGCCGGGGCGGACCGCCGGTTGCCGCCGGGGCGCCGCCCGCCCCGGGGCCGTCCGGACGGGGATCAGTGCTCGTCGTGGCCCTGCTGCGCGGAGGTGACCAGCTCGGTCAGCACGCCGCCGCAGTCCTTGGGGTGCAGGAAGGTGATCCGCGAACCCATCGAGCCGATCCGCGGCTGGTCGTAGAGGACCCGCACGCCCTTGCCGCGGATCGCCTCGGCGTCGCCGTCCACGTCGGCGGTGCCGAAGGCGATGTGGTGCACGCCCTCGCCGTTCTTCTCCAGCCACTTGGCCACCGTGGAGTCGGGCCGGGTGGGCTCCAGCAGCTGGAGGTAGGAGGCGCCGCCGTCGTCGGTGCCGTTGATCCGGAGCATGGCCTCGCGGACGCCCTGCTCCTCGTTGACCTCGGAGTGGAAGACCTCGAAGCCGTAGGTGGCGCGGTAGAACTCGACCGTCTTGTCGAGGTCTCGGCAGGCGATGCCGATGTGGTCGATTCGGGTCAGCACGACGGCCTCCGGGTGGTGGGGAGAAGGTGCACCCAGTGCAGCGCATGCCCCGCGACCGACGCCAGTGCCCGGCGTGCGAGCCTGCTCACACGGCGGGCGGTTCACCCGGAGCGGGTCGGCACGGTGTTGACTGGAGGGTGCCAGTGCGCTCGATCACACCGTCGCTCCGGTGACGGGCGGGTAACAGGTCAGTACATTGAGCGCATCCTCACCTGGCCACGACGTGCGAAGGGGCCCGTCCCATGACCAACACCACCTCTGTGATCGTTGCCGGTGCGCGGACCCCGATGGGCCGCCTGCTGGGCTCCCTCAAGGGCTTCTCCGGTGCCGACCTCGGCGGCGTCGCGATCAAGGCGGCCCTGGAGCGTGCCGGGATCACCGGCGAGCAGGTCCAGTACGTGATCATGGGCCAGGTGCTCCAGGCCGGCGCCGGCCAGATCCCGGCCCGCCAGGCCGCCGTCAAGGCCGGCATCCCGATGAACGTCCCGGCGCTGACGATCAACAAGGTCTGCCTCTCCGGCCTCGACGCCATCGCGCTGGCCGACCAGCTGATCCGGGCCGGCGAGTTCGACATCGTGGTGGCCGGCGGCCAGGAGTCGATGACCAACGCCCCGCACCTGCTGCCGAAGTCCCGCGAGGGCTTCAAGTACGGCGCGATCGCGATGCTCGACGCGATGGCCCACGACGGCCTCACCGACGCCTACGAGAACATCCCGATGGGCGAGTCCACCGAGAAGCACAACACCCGCCTGGGCATCCCGCGCGAGGTGCAGGACGAGATCGCCGCCGCCTCCCACCAGCGGGCCGCCAAGGCGCAGGCCGACGGGGTCTTCGACGCCGAGATCGTCCCGGTCGCCGTTCCGCAGCGCAAGGGCGAGCCGGTGCTGTTCAGCCAGGACGAGGGCATCCGCGCGGACACCACCGTCGAGAGCCTGGCCAAGCTGCGCCCGGCCTTCACCAAGGACGGCACGATCACCGCCGGCACCTCCTCGCAGATCTCCGACGGCGCCGCCGCCGTGGTCGTGATGAGCAAGGCCAAGGCCGAGGAGCTGGGCCTGAGCTGGATCGCCGAGATCGGCGCGCACGGCAACGTGGCCGGCCCGGACAACTCGCTCCAGTCGCAGCCGTCCAACGCGATCAAGCACGCGCTGGCCAAGGAGGGCCTGGAGGTCGCCGACCTCGACCTGATCGAGATCAACGAGGCCTTCGCGGCCGTCGCCCACCAGTCCATGAAGGACCTGGGCGTCTCCTCCGACATCGTCAACGTCAACGGCGGCGCCATCGCCCTCGGCCACCCGATCGGGATGTCCGGCGCCCGCGTGGTGCTGACCCTGGCGCTGGAGCTGCAGCGCCGCGGCGGCGGGGTCGGCGCGGCCGCGCTGTGCGGCGGCGGCGGCCAGGGCGACGCGCTGATCGTGCGCGTCCCGAAGGCCTGATCAACCGAGCTGATCCCCAGGGCCGGGGGGGGGGCGGGGGGGTGCGGCGCCGCCGCCCGCGGCCTGAGGGAGGCGGAG
>NZ_JBEXJK010000023.1:0-41530 GCF_040609095.1 Kitasatospora sp. NPDC004799 | reverse complement strand
TTCCGGCTGTCTGTGCGCCGCCAGGGACTCGAACCCCGGACCCGCTGATTAAGAGTCAGCTGCTCTAACCAACTGAGCTAGCGGCGCCTGCTGACAGAGAAGACTCTAGCAGCGCCGCGCGGCCGAGCCAAAATCGAATACCGGTCGCCCCGCGTTCACCCCCCGGTCACGACGCCCGCCCCGGCCGGAACCGGCGCGCCCGGCTCGCGCGCGGCCCGGACGCAGGCCCACAGCACCACCGCGGCGCCGGGCAGCCGGGGCTCCCGCCGCTCCGGTGCGACGATCCAGCGGCCGGCGCCCTGCCCGGGGGAGTCCGGGCTGTTCACCATCCGCTGCAGGGGCGGCACGGTCACCGCGTCGCCCCTGCCGTGGCAGAGCAGCGGCGGCACGTCCCGGGCCCACTCCTCCCAGGCCAGCAGGCGGCGCAGCCGGGGTGCCGCGCCCGGCTGGACGAACAGCAGCAGCCGCCCCCGGTGGCTCGCGACCGGCCCGCAGCCCGGCCCGGACGCCCACAGCTCGTCCAGCACCCGGCGGCCGAACAGCGCCGGCATGCTGATCACGTCGAAGGCGCGCCCGCAGGGCAGCACCGAGGGCGCCCAGGGGCGGCTCTCCCACAGGGCCCGCATGCTGCGCGGGTACTCACTGGCGGAGGCGAGCCAGGCCTCCCCGGCCGCGCCGACGTACTCCACCGACGGGTTCATCGCCGACGGGTACACCGCCGACTGCTGCGTCACCGACTGCTGCGTCCAGATCTCCACGGGGAGCAGCCTGCGCGGCGGGCGGACCCGGCGGGACGGAAAGCGCGGTTCGCCGGACAGCGCGGCGGGGGACGGCGTACCCTTCCCCGCCGCGCATATGCCGGTGGCGCGTGCCGACGCGGCGCGCGGGGGCTCAGTCCTCGTGCCGGCGCGGCTGGAGCAGGGTGCGGCCGTACTCGATCATCTTGGCGGCGTAGTCCGCGGTCCAGTCCGCCCGCTGGGCGATCTCGGCGTCGGACAGCGCGTCGAACCGGCGCGGGTCGGCGAGCTGGGCGGCGGCGACCGCCTGGAAGTCCGTGGCCCGCTCGGCGGCGGCCCGGAAGGCCAGGGCCAGTTCCGTGGAGCGGCGCAGCAGCTCCGCCGGGTCCTCGATCGACTCCAGGTCGAAGAATCGTTCCGGCTCGGGTTCGGCGGACTGCGGCTCGAACAGCAGCTGCACCGGACGCACGCGCCTGGTGGGCTCGGACGACTCTGGGGAGTCGGGCATGGACGGACACCTCCGGGTCTCGGGTGGGGGCGAACGGGATCTGCTCCGGGCTGCGCCGCCCGGTCGTGGCCGCCGTCCATTGTCTCGCGGTGGCGGCCGGTAGCGGAACGGTGCGCACGCGAGCGCTATTCCCCGGCGCGCGCCGGGCGTACGACTCCTGCGCCGCGCTTCCGGATCGCATGCGAACCGGTTGTTCCCGGTGTACCGGCCGCCCCGGCCCGCGGGTCGTTCCGGCGGGCCGGGGCGGCCACCGGGGCGGCCCGCCGTCGAGGCGTCCGGCCGTCCGTCGAAGCGGGAGAAGCCATGCGTGTGAGAAGGGGCCTCACGGCCCTCGCCCTGTCCGTCCTGTCCCTGCTGGGCGCCCTGTTGGCGGTCGCCGCCTCCGTCGCCCCGCCGGCCGCGGCCGCCGAGACGGCGCTGGTGGTGGCCGGGGAGCCGAGCGGCCCGGGCGGCGTGTCGACGGCGGCCTGCCCGGTCGGCACCCACCTGACCGGCGGCGGCTACCGGCTCCAGCCGGACGCGGACGGGCCGGTGCGGGTCAACGGCCCGACCGCCGACGCGCGCGGGTGGAGCGCCCGGGCGGAGCGGGGCTCGGTGGTGGCCTTCGCGGTCTGCGAGACCGAGGACTGAGCCCGAACGGCGGCCCGGGCCCGTCCCCGCGGTCGAGGGGAGTCGCTAGCGCAGGTGGACCCGGTGGCCGCTCAGGTGGTCCAGCACCTGGTGGTTGGCCTCCCAGCCGTCCGGGAAGGCGACCGGGACGCCCAGCTGGACCGGCTCGGTCGCCGGGTGCTCGTCCAGCAGCTCGGCGATCCCGGCCCGGGCCACCACGATGCAGGCGTGCCGGTGCCGGGAGGCGAGCACGCAGAGCCGGCCGGTCTCCAGGTGGAAGGCGGTCGCGTCGGGCCGCCCGGAGAGCGGGTGCAGCACCACGGTGACGTCGTACTCGCGGCCCTGCAGGCGGTTGGCGGTGTCCACCGTGACGGCCGGCCCGGCCGCCCCGTCCACCGGCACGCCCGCCCGCAGCAGCGCCGCGCGCACGGCCGCCGCCTGGTCCCGGTGGGCGGTGCCGACGGCGATCCGGTCCGGGGCGAGCGGGGCCTCGCCCTGCTCGGAGTGCGCGGTCAGCCCGCGTTCCAGCAGTCGGCGGACGGTGGCCGCGACGGCCGCCACGGCCTGCGGGTCGGTCCGTACGGTGTGCCGGGCGGGCAGCTCCAGCAGGGCCCAGCCGTGCTCGGCGGCCCGGTCGATCACCGCGTCCAGGGCCGAGCCGTCCGGGCGCACGGCGGCCGTCAGTCGGCGGTCCTCCGGGCCGGTGCCGGAGCGGAACGGCGTGTACGGGTAGAAGGCCCGCGAGATCAGCGGGGCGGCGCTGGCGGGCAGCCGCCAGGAGACCGGCAGCCGGTGCGGCTCGATCTCCGGGTTGTGCGCCAGCATGGTGACCACCGCGCTGCTGGACGGGTCGTACGACAGCCCGGCCCACTGCTCGGTGCCGACCACGGTGAACGGGTCCAGCTGGCCCGGGTCGCCGACGAACAGCGCCCGCTCGAACAGCCGGGCCACCGCGAGCAGGGCGTCCGAGCGCATCTGGTACGCCTCGTCGACGATCGCGTGCCGCCACGGGGCCTCGGCCCGCACCCACTGCCACTTGGCCGAGGTGGAGATCACCACGTCGTGCTCGACCAGGTCGGCGACCTTGTCCGAGGGCGTGACGTTGGCGTGCTTCAGCACCTCCGGGCCGGGCCGGGAGTCCGCGGCGTGCAGCCGGCCGATCGTCAGCTCCGGCGCCTTCTCGGCCAGTCGGCCGACCAGGTCGTCCACCTGGCCGTTGGTCTGGGCGACGATCATCAGCCGCTCGCCGGCCCCGACCAGCTCGCGGGCGGCCCGCACCACGAGCGTCGACTTCCCGGCGCCGGGCGGGGAGTCCACCACCACGCCGCGCGGGGCGCCGACCGCCGGGTGGACGGTGGCCGCCAGGATCCGGGCCACCGCGGCGTCGGCGGCCGCGCCCGGGGCCTGTTCGGGGGGCGTCGGACGGCTCATTCCCGCTCCTCTCATTCCCACTCCTCGGCGGCGGCGGACGGGGCGGGTACGGGCGCGGCGCCGGGCGGGCCGCCGTGGGTCCAGGGGGTGTCGTCCGGCTCGGGCAGCGGCGCGGACTGCCGGACCGTCAGCTCGAACAGGGTGAAGGTGACCGTCTCGCCGGGCTCGGGCAGGCTGCCCGGCTCCGGGTCCTTCCGGCGGCCCATGCCGGAGAGCACCCGCAGGGTGAGGACGCCCTCGGCGGCGTCCACCGCGACGATCTCGGCCTTCTGGGCGGCCGGGCCTCCCCCGGCCTCCGGCCGGGGGGACCCCCACACCCGGTGCACCTCGCGGCCGAGGTCCGCGTGCGGGCGGTCGACGGTGCGCAGGGTGACCAGCGGGCGCGGCTTGGGGGAGCGGCCGGTGGTGTCCCAGTCCGGCACCACCTCCGTCACCACGCCGCTGAACGCCTCGCCGGCCAGCCGGTGCTCGGCCATCGCCAGCGGGTCGTCCAGCGCCTCCTGGACGTCGAGGCGGGCCTGCTCGCGCTCGCGCTGGGCGAGCTTGCGGGCGGCGGTGACGGCGTCGTCCTGCCGGGGCTGCGGCGGCTCGCCGGCCGCCAGCCGGTCCCGGTGGCCGGTGTAGGACCAGCGGTCGCCGGTCCAGCGCTCCGCCAGGTGGCCGGCCGGCGGCAGGGTGCGCAGCAGGTCCAGGCCCTGCCAGACGTCCCGCCAGGTGGGCAGCAGGACGGCCGTCAGCACCTGCTCCAACTGCTCGACCGCGGCCCGTACGGCGGCCCGGGCCCGCGCGGCGGCGGCCTCGTCCCGCTCCTCGGCGGCGTGCTGCAGGGCGCTCACGGCGCCGTCGTAGCGGGTGATCGCCGGGGCCAGCACGAACTCGTCGAAGCGCGGGTCGGTGGCCGGGCCGGCCGGCGGGTGCAGCAGCTGCCCCCGGTCGTCCCGGGCGGACTCGGCCAGCTCGGCGGCCTGCGCGCCGGTCAGGCCGGGCGGCGGGCGGTGCCAGGCGAGCCGGGCGGCCAGGTGCTGGTCCTCCAGGTGGCTCTGGCCGGTCGCCCAGTGCCGGGCCAGCAGCCCGGTCATCGGCAGCAGCAGCGAGGAGCCGGGCACCTGGGCGCGGTCGGTGAGGTGGGTCAGCCAGCGGCCGAGCAGCGGCACCCGGACCGGCGCCGGGTACGGGCCCGGCTCCGCGTCCTCGGCGGTGCGGCGGAAGCGGGTCGAGCGGCCGATCAGGGCGAGGTGGCGCACGCCCGCGCCGTTCGGCACGATCAGCTGCGGGGCGTCCGCGCACAGCTCGCGGAACACCTGGGTCTTCTCGCCGGTCTCCGGGTCCTTCTCGGAGCCCTCGATCTGCTCGACGTCCTCGGCGAAGGACTCCAGGTAGGGCAGCAGGTCGGCGGCCAGCTCGGCCAGGAAGTCGAACCGCAGGGTGCGGTTGAGCGGCTGCGGCACCAGGTGCAGCCGGGGCGCGTCCCGGTCGGTGCCGAGCATCACCGCGAGCGGCGCGCCGGACTCGCCGGCGGCGGTCAGCGGGACCAGCACCATCGGGCGGTCGGACAGGTGCCGGTGCCGGACGGTGGCCAGCGGCTCGGCCCGGCCGCTGCGGACGGCCTCCAGCCGGGCGAGGGTGGTCAGGAGGCTCATGCGACCGCTCCCGGGGTCGCCGTTCCCAGGGCCGCGGCCCCCGGTGCCGAGGTCCCCGGGGCCGCCGCTCCCAGGGCCGCCGTTCCCAGGGCTTCGGCGCGCAGGGCGGCCGCGTAGGCCAGGCGCTCGGCGGCCTCGTCCGCGCCGTCCAGGTCGTCGCTCTTGGTGCCGGCGGCGGCCAGCGCCTCGGCGACCGTACGGATGCTGCCCAGCTCGCCGCGCACGCCCCGGCCGAGCTGCTCGACCCGGTCGTCGCAGCGGGCCCGGGCACGGCAGTGGAAGCCGAGCTCGCAGGTGGAGAGGCAGTCCGGGCTGTAGGCGGCGGGCACCGCCTCGACCGAGGCGGCCAGCTGCTCGGCCGTCCGGGCCGGTGCGCCGGCCTCGTCGGCGGCCAGGTCGAAGTCGGCGTCCGGCGGCAGCACCGCCAGCAGCCGGCCGATGCCGGTCATCCGGCTCAGCTGGCGCCGGGTGGTGGCCAGCTCGCGGCGGACGTCCACGGCGACCGCGGTCGGCCGGTTGCCGAAGTCCTTCGGGCAGACCAGCAGCACGCTGGTGCGCGGACTGCCCGGCAGCCGCTGCTCGGTGTACGGGTCCTCGGCGAGCGGCTGCCCGGCCGCCGCGGCGGCGGCCTGCTGGAGCGCCAGCACGTACACGGCGGCCTGCCGGGCGGCGGCGCCGACCTTGGCCGGGTCCGCGCTGCCGTCCAGCACCGGGAAGGACTTGATCTCGACCACGGTGCACCGCCCGCCGTGCACCACCAGGGCGTCCGGCTCCAGGTAGGCGGTGCTGCCGGCCACCCCCAGGCGCAGCATCGGGTGGTCCAGCAGCGTCCAGGCCTCCGGGTCGGCGGCCGCCCGGGCCAGGGCCTCGGCCGTCCGGTCGGCGCGCACGGCCGGCCCGGAGCGGTGCAGCAGGTCCGGCACCTGGAGCGGGGCGTGGCCGTCCGCCGGGACGCCCAGGTGGTGGCGGAGCGGCTCCAGCAGCGGGGCGTAGCCGTCCGCCTTCAGCCGGGACTCGAAGATCACGCCGCGGGCGATGGCGAAGGGGGACTGGCCGAAGGGGGCGGGGCGGCCGAGCCGGGCGGCCAGCGCCGACTTGTCCACGCCGGCCGCGTCGAGCACGGCGCGGCGGTGGCAGCCCGGGTTGGCGGCGAGCGCGGCGAGGGAGCGGGCGTTCAGACTGCGCTGCGGGGCCGGTCCGCGCAGCTCCGCCAGCCGCTGGGCGAGCGGCTCAGCGGGCCCGCGGGGCGGCACGTTCGTCGAGACGTTCATGGTGCGGCCCAGTGTCGCATCCGGGTCCGACAACGCGGTGCGGACCGGCCGTTCGGAGATGCGCGGGGACGGCACCGGCGCGCGGCCGTCGCCGCCCGCGCGGGCCCCGGGATCGTGGCCGCCGCCCGAGTGGGGGATCATGGAGCCCGGTGCTCAATGGTGAGACCGACCGTTGCCACCGTCCGTTGCGAGGAGCCCGCCCATGCCCGCCCGAATCGTGCTGGTCCGCCACGGCGAGACCGAGTGGTCCGCCACCGGCCGCCACACCGGCCGCACCGACATCCCGCTGACCGAGCAGGGCCGGGCGATGGCCCGGGCCCTCGGCGCCCGCCTCGCCGAGGCCCCCTGGAACGGGCTGCCGGACGCGCTCGTCTACACCAGCCCGCTCGGCCGGGCCAAGGAGACCTGCGAGCTGGCCGGCTTCGGCGACCGCGCGGTGGAGCGCCCGGAGCTGATGGAGTGGGACTACGGCCGGTACGAGGGCCGCACCGGCGCGGACATCCGGGCCACCGACCACCCGGGCTGGCTGATCTGGCGCGACGGCGTGCCCGGCGGCGAGAAGCTCTCCGAGGTGGCCGCCCGGGTCGACGCCTTCCTGGCCGGCCTCAACGCGGAGCACGGCGTCCCGGAGCCGGACACCACCACGATGCACTGCGCCGACCGGGACGTCGTCCTGTTCGCGCACGGCCACCTGCTGCGCATCCTGACCGCCCGCTGGCTGGGCCTGCCGCCCGAGTTCGCCCAGCGGTTCAAGCTCGGTACGGCCGCGCTCTGCGTGCTGTCCTGGGAGTACGGGGCTCCGGCGGTGGAGGTCTGGAACGACCTGTCCCACCTGGAGGGCCTGAACGCCGGGCACTGACCCCGGTCCCGGGCCCGCTCGGCCCGCCAGGCGGGCTTGCCAAGCGACTCGCTAGGCGGCGGCCGCCCGGTCGTAGTCGGCCAGGAACCGGCGCACCTCGGGCACCGCGACGTGCGGGCGCAGCCGCCCGGCGGTGTCCGCGAGCATGCTCCGGATCCGGGCCGAGCGCACGGCGCCGAACAGCGCGACGGCGGCCGAGCCGTGGTGGGCCGCGCCCGCCAGGTCCCCGCGGCCGAGCCGGTCGTGGGCCAGCTCGGCGGTGTACAGCACCCGGTTGCGGACGAAGTGCGGCTTCTGGAGCGTTATCGCCAGCCCGGCCTGCTCGCTGGCGCGGTCCCAGTCGCCGAGCGCCGACCAGCACTGCGACTGCAGGCCGGCGATCTCGGCCTCGCTGAAGAAGGACATCCACTCCGGGTCCCGCTCGCCGGGGCCCCGGTCGAACAGCGTGTACGCCCGGCCGAGCGCGCGCTCGCAGGAGGCGCGGTCCTGCAGCAGCGCCCAGGCGCCGGCCTCGCGCATGGCCAGCAGGGCGAGCAACCGGTCGGAGTGCAGCTCCCGGGCGGCGACCTGCCCGGCCTGGGCGGCGCGCAGCGCCTCGCGCGGGCGGCCGGCGTCCCGGGCGAGGAAGGCGCTGTTGCAGAAGACGTGCGCCTCCAGGGCGGAGTCCCCGGCCATCCGGGCGGTGGCGAGCGCCTCGGAGTAGAACGAGCGGGCGTCCGCCAGCCGGTTCGAGTCATGGGCCAACCAGCCCACGGAGATGGCGAGTTCGCCCGCCCCGGCCTGGAGCCGGCGCTCCGTCTCGGCGCTGTACTCGCACTCGTTGAGCAGCACGTACGCGTTGCGCAGCGACTGCCCGGCGACCTCGTACAGGGTGTCGCCGCCGTGCGCGTCGTCGGCCAGCCGGATCTCCCGGACGGCCCGTTCGACGCCGAGCACCTCGGCGGCGCCGACCCGGCGCAGCGGCGCCAGCGGCCCGGCCCGGCCGGGCACCAGCGGTTCGCCGCCGAGCAGCGACGGCGCGGTGAACTCCGCACCGGGGAAGGCGCCTTGGCCGGTGAGCGCACCGGAGGCGCCGTCAGCGCCGGCCTGCCGACCGGCGGCCGCGGCCGGCCGGTCGATGCCGATCGCGGCGGCCAGCGCGGTGGTGCCGCCGGCCAGGAACGTACGGCGACGCACGTCGTCGTTCTCCTCGTCGAGATAGGGCGATCCATCGGGCCCCCGGGGCACCGTGCCGGGGCTCGGCCACGGGGGCCCGTCCGGCGCGGCTGGATCCGCGTACGGCGAGGCAGCGTACGGGAGTTGAGTGGAGCGTGGTGAGCGCGGGGCGGGCAGGGGCGGGAACGTCGGGTGGAGCGGAGGTGGTTCGCTCCGCTCGCCGGGCCGGTCCGCCGAACGGCGGCGGACGGAGATCCGGGAGGCGAAGCCGAGGTCGGTGAGCGTGCGGTCCGGCCACATGTGCCGGAACACCCGCTCGTAGGCGTAGTTGGGGCAGCGGATCTCACCGGACTCGACCCGTCCGACGTAGCGGGCGTCGCAGGACACGTGCTCGCCGATCTCGCGGGCGGCCCGGCGGACGGCCGTGGCGAACTCGCCGGGCGAGCGGTCGCCGCGCAGTGCGCGCATCACGAGGTTGGGGGACGGTCGGTTCGGCTCGGCCGGTGGGGTGGCTGCCATGGCGCCGAGAGTACTCGGAGTCACCGTTCGGCCACAGTCGGTTGGTGGGACATCTGCCGTCAATCACGGGCAAAAGGGGCGATGTTGCGGGATATCCGCCATGAAATGCCATGCCTTGCTGTAATGCGCCCCGTGGCCTGCGGGACGCCCGCCGCGTTGTCCTGGTACGCGGAAAGCCCATGCCGTCGCCGGCCCGTCCCAGCCCGGCGCCCCCTCCCAGCGGCCGGGCCTTCCGGAACCGACGAGGTAGACGAGGTACAGGAGGGCCCGTGATGGCCACCGGACTGCCGCAGCACCGACCCGTCCCCGGGGGAGTGCTCGCCGGCGCCGCTCCCGCCCTGCTCCCCGAACCCGCCGACGACCGGGCCCCCGGCCGGCGGCCGGTCGAGGGCGGCCGCGTCCCCTGCGGCGGCCGCAGGCGCGAACGCGCCGCCTCGGACGAGGGCGTCCCCGTCACCGGCTGCGACACCGTGACCGTCGCCCTGCGGCACGGCCTGGAGGCCGTCGACATCCTGAGGCTGCGCCGCGCCTGCGGAGCCGTCCTGCAGAGCCGCAACGGCAGCACCGTCTCCTTCCTCGTCCCGGCCGGCACCTGGGAGACCTGGCACCTGCCCGGCAGTTCCTGTACGGCGGGCGCGCTCGTGCCCGCCGCCACCGACCCGCGCTGGGTGATCCCGCCCGCCGGCTCCGGCCGCACCGCCCGCCCCACCGACGCCTGGGTGCTCCGTTCCGCCCTCTGCGAGGCCGCCTGCACACTCACCGCGGGCGGCCTCGGTCCGTTCTAGGGCGCGCCGCACGGGGACCGCGAGCCTCCGACCGGAACGGCCCTGACCTGTGGGTGTTCCCGTCGGCGGCGATAATGGCCGCCATGGGACGAAGCAGCAGAGCCGCGCGCACCGCGGAACCGGCGGACACCACCGGACCGGGCGGACGCACCCACGCCCAGGGCCCGCTCAGCCGTCCCGTCGGCTCCGGCGTGGCCGAGCTGCGCCCCGACCGCGACCGCCCCGCCGCCTGGTCGCTGCTGATCGACGGCGCCCCGCAGTCCCTGGTCGACCTCGCCGACCCCACCCACCTCGGCTTCGAGTACCAGCGCCGGCTCGGCCACCTGATCGACCTGGTCGCCCCGCCCGGCCGCCCGATCACCGTCCTGCACCTCGGCGGCGGCGCCCTCACCCTGGCCCGCTACACCGCCGCGACCCGGCCGCGCTCCCGCCAGCAGGTCGCCGAGATCGACACCGCGCTCACCGAACTCGTCCGCACCGAACTCCCGTTGGAGCGCGGCTGGCAGATCAAGGTGCGCGGCGCGGACGCCCGCAACGTGCTGGAGCGCACTCCGGAGGCCGGTGTCGACCTGGTGATCACCGACGTCTTCTCCGGGGCCCGCACACCGGCCCACTGCACCACCGTCGAGTTCGCCACCCTCGCCGCCCGCGCCCTCGCCCCCGGCGGCTGGTACGCCGCCAACATCGCCGACGGCGGAGCCCTGCCCTTCGCCCGCTCCCAGGTCGCCACCCTCGGCGCGGTCTTCCCCGAGCTGTGCCTGATCGCCGACCCGGCCGTGCTGCGCGGCAAGCGCTTCGGCAACCTCGTCCTGGCCGCGGCCCACACCCCGCTCCCGGTCGCCGACCTCACCCGGCGCGCCGCCTCCGACCCCGCCCACGCCCGGGTCGAACACGGCCGCGCCCTCACCGACTTCGCCGCCGGCGCCGCCCCGGCCACCGACGCCACGGCGGCCCCGTCCCCGGAACCTCCGCCGGGCGTCTTCCGCTGAGGGGGCGCCGGGCGTCGCTGGTCCGCTGCTACCGCGCCCGACCCCGACCCCGGCCCCGACCCCGGCCGTGGCCGTGGCCGGATGCCGCTCCGGTCGAGCGGCCGCCGCCTCCGGGGCCGCCGTACGCCCTCCGCCGTCGGCCCGTGGGTGCGTTGCCCGCCGGCTCGCGTCGCGGCTCCGCGCGTACCCGGTTCCTCGCCCGCCCGCCCGCCCGGCCTGCGGCCTGCCGGCCGTAAAACCGTTGGCGGGCGACCGAACCGGGGCCGACAATGGCGCTGCCGTCGGACGTCGACCCGAGGGGGCGCCATGGAGATCAGACCGGCCCGGCCCGAGGAGGCCGCGCTGCTCACCGGTATCGCCCTGCGGTCCAAGGCGTACTGGGGCTATGACGAGGCGTTCATGGCGGCCTGCCGGGCCGAACTGACCCTGGACGCCGGTGCGATCGAGCGCTCGGCCACGGTGGTGGCCGAGGACGGCGGGCGGGTGGTGGGGTTCGTCTCGGTCTCCGGAGCGCCGCCGACCGGGTCGCTGGACCAGCTCTTCGTCGAGCCCGAGTGGATCGGCCGCGGCGTCGGCCGCGCGCTGTTCGAGCAGGCCCGGAGCCTCGCCGCGGCGCTCGGCCTGCGCCGGCTCACCATCGACTCCGACCCGAACGCCGAGCCGTTCTACCTCGCGATGGGGGCGGTCCGGATCGGCAGTGTCCCGTCCGGCTCGATCCCGGGGCGCGAACTCCCGCAGCTGGTCCTGGAGCTGGCGAGGCCCTGAGCCTGTGGTCAGTGGCCGCGCGGCAGTCCGCGGTGCTTGTACATGGCCGCCCCGGTGAGCAGCAGCCCGGCGGCGATGGGGGCGAGGACGGCGGTCGCGGCGGCGGAGCGGTCGCCGGAGGTGGCCGCCGTGGCGGTGTCGACGACGGGCACCCTGCCGTTGTCCGGTACGGGAGAGGCGGTGGAGCCGGCCGTCCGGCCGAGCGCGGTGGCGGGCCCGGCCGCGTCGACGGCGGCGGCCGCCTCCTGGATCCGTGCTTCCGCCGCGGCCGCGCGCTGGCGGGGCACCGTGGGGCGGGTGGCGCCGGCGCGGTGCCGGGCGGCGGCGGGCAGGTCGGCGGTCCCGCCCTCGTGGGAGGGGCGGAGCCCGTCGGGCCGGGCCTGGGCGGGGACGGTGCCGAACAGGCCGGAGGCGAGCGCGAAGGCGTCGGGGACGGCCGCCCGCTGACCGGGCAAGGGCAGCCCGCCGGCCCGGATGCGCTCCCGGAGGGTGTCGCCGACCGCGCCGGTGGGCCCGGGGGAGCGGTCCGGCGGCCCGGCCGACGGCGGTCCGGACCCGACGGGGCGTTCGGCTGACTGCCCGTCGAGCGCGGGGCCGTCCAGGGAGGGGCTGTCGAGCACCGGCCGGTCGAGCACCGGCGCGCCGTGCAGCGCGCGGCGGGCGGTGGGCCGGGCCGGGGCCGGCAGCGGGTCGGTGGCGGCCGCGTACGCTCCCGGGGCGCCGAAGCCCCAGAGCTGTGCGAGCAGGGCCCCGGCGGCCGCGACGGCGCGGGGGCGGGGCAGCCACCGGGCGATCGCGCGGTGGGCACCGGCGCCACCGTGGGGGGCGGATCGCGGGGGCTCGGTCGCGTGATTGGCTCGCACGTGAATCGAGAACGAGCGGCCGGGTGGTGAGGTCACGCCCGCCGTCACGGACAGTCATCGCGCGGTGGCCCCGGAGCCGGCGTTCCCGGGGCCACCGACCGCGTGGCGGTCAGGAGTTGGGACGCAGGGTCCAGGTGACCGTCATCACGCCGGTGACGGCGCCGTCGGCGCGGGTGATCTCGACGGTGACCGGGAACTCGGGGCGCCCGCCGGCGTCCAGCTCGGCGACGACCTCGGCGGCCGGGCGGCCGAGCACGGCGGTGGCGGTGACCTCGCCCATGGCGAGCTTCTTGTACGCGATCTCGGCGTTCACGGCGAGCGGCACGGCCCGGGACAGCTGGTCGCCGAAGGCGGCGAGCACGATGCAGCCGCTGGCGGACTCGGCCAGCGTGAACATCGCGCCGGCGTGCGGGCCGCCGACGTGGTTGTGGTACGCGGGCTGGTCCGGGAGCCGGAGCACGGCGCGCTCCGGGGTGGTCTCCAGGTACTCCAGCTTCAGGGTGTGCGCCATCGGCACGGTGGAGTCGAGCATCTGGCCGATCGTGGGAGTGGTCATGGCGATGATGTTACTAGTCGGTAGCTTTCGGCGGCAGGGGTCACCGGAAAGCCGATGGGGCCGACCCGGCGAACGCGTGTGACGGGGCGCACATCAGGGTGGGGGGCGTGCAACTGAGGCCGTGCACAGCTGAGGGAGCGCGAAAACGCCTGAGGGGCCGATCTCTTGAAGAGATCGGCCCCTCAGGCTCTGGGGTGAGTGACGGGACTCGAACCCGCGGCCACCTGGACCACAACCAGGTGCTCTACCAACTGAGCTACACCCACCATCTGTCCGGTCCGTTCCCGCTCTCGCGTTCCCGTTCCGACAGGAAGAACTCTACAGGATCCGAGAGGGTGCTCGCGCCAGGGTTTCGTTCCGGCGGACCCGGGCACCCTCTCCGACCCTCCGACGGGGTCCCGCCGGGCAGGCGCAGGGGCTCGGCGGGGCTCAGCTCGCCGGGGCCTGGTACTTCGCGGCGATCGCCCGCGCGGTGTCGGCGTCCGGGCCGGGCTGCGGGACGAACACCGCCTCGCGGTAGTACCGCAGTTCGTCGATGCTCTCCCGGATGTCGGCGAGCGCCCGGTGGTTCCCGCCCTTCTGCGGGCTGTTGTAGTACGCCTTCGGGTACCAGCGGCGGGCCAGCTCCTTGATCGAGGAGACGTCCACGATCCGGTAGTGCAGGTGCTTCTCCAGGGCCGGCATGTCCCGGGCCAGGAAGCCGCGGTCGGTGGCCACCGAGTTCCCGCACAGCGGGGTCTTCCCGGCCTCCGGCACGTGCTCGCGCACGTAGGCGAGCACCCGCGCCTCGGCCTCGGCCAGGGTCACGCCCTGCTCCAGCTCCGCCAGCAGCCCGGAGGCGGTGTGCATCGCGCGCACCACCTCGGGCATGTTCGCCAGCGCCTCCGCCGGCGGCCGGATGATGACGTCCACGCCCTCGCCGAGGATGTTCAGCTCGGAGTCCGTCACCAGCACCGCGACCTCGACCAGGGCGTCCTGGTCGAGGTCGAGGCCGGTCATTTCACAGTCGATCCATACCAAACGGTCATTCACGCAACTCACCCTACGGCGCGATCACGCGCCGCGGGGACCGGTGGAGCCGAGCGGGGTGCCTCGGCCTGGTGCTCCTCCGGCCCGTCGTGCGCGCCGTGGCCGTCCGGGACCTCGCCCTCCGGGCCGGTCCGGACCGCGTGGCCGTCCCGCCCGGTCCGGGCCTCGCGTGCCGCCCGGGCGCCCTCGGCCGCGGGCCGACCGGCCTGGCCGCGGGCCTGCGCGGCCCGGGCCTGCCGACCGCGGAGCTCGCCCGCGCCGGAGCCCGGCTGACCGGCGGGCGCCGGCATCCGTCCGGCCGCCGTACCGTGCCCGCGCCCGGCCCCGGGGTCGTCCGCGGGCCGCTCGGCCGCCCACCCGTGCCCCAGGCCCAGGCCGCGCACCCCCGGCTGGGGGAGGCCGTCCTCCGCCGCCGCGTGCTCGGCGGTGCGCGGCGGACGTCCGGTCCCCGCCCCCGGTCCGGCCTGCGGCGGAACGACCGGCGGTCGCAGCGGACCGCGCCCGGCCGCACCCTGCTGCCCGGGGTGCGACTGCTGCGCGGCCTGCTGGTGCGGGTACGGCTGGCCGGCGCGGGCGTGGAACCCCGGGCCGGTCGGCGTCCCGACCTGGCCCGGACCGAACCCGCCGGGCTGGCCGTGCGCGCCCGGCTGCCCGTGCCCGATCTGCTGACCGTGCTGTCCGTGCGGCACCGGCTGTCCGTGCGGGCCGACCGGCACCGGAGCCCCCGGACCGGCCGGGAACGGCGGCGCCGACGGCACCCCGTGCGCCCCGCCGAACAGCGGCCCGCCCGCCGGGGCGACCGCGCCCGCCGGGTGCGGCAGCGCGCCGGGCAGCCGCAGGTCGCCGAGCGGACCGGTCGGCGTGGGCGACTGCTGGCCGGGTCGGCGGGCCCGGTAGCTGGTCCGGTACGCGGCCGGGGAGACCCCGAGCTGGCGGCGGAAGTGCCCGCGCAGCGCCACCGGCGAACGGAACCCGCACCGCCGCGCGACGTCGTCCACCGACAGCTCCGAGGTCTCCAGCAGCCGCTGCGCCTGGAGCACCCGCTGGGTGATCAGCCACTGCAGCGGCGCGCTGCCGGTGAGCGTGCGGAACCGCCGGTCGAAGGTGCGCCGGCTCATGTACGCGCGAGCCGCCAGCACCTCGACGTCGAACTGCTGGTTCAGGTTCTCCAGCGCCCACGTGACCACCTCGGCCAGCGGGTCGTTGCCGATCTCCTCCGGTAAAGACTGATCGATGTACTGGGCCTGTCCTCCGCCGCCGCGGCGGCTCGGCACCACGAGGCGGCGGGCCAGCGCGTTGGCCGCCTCGGCGCCGTGGTCGCTGCGGACCACGTGCAGGCAGAGGTCGATGCCGGCGGCGGTGCCGGCCGAGGTGAGCACGTCGCCGTCGTCGACGAACAGCTCGCGCGGGTCGACGTGGACCCGCGGGTAGCGCTTGGCCAGCGTCGGCGCGTACATCCAGTGGGTGGTCGCCGGGCGGCCGTCGAGCAGGCCGGCGGCGGCCAGGACGAAGGCGCCGGTGCAGAGCCCGATGATCCGGGCGCCCTCGTGGTGGGCCTTGCGCAGGGCGGTGATCGCCTCGACCGGCGGGGGCTGGGAGATCGAGCGCCAGGCCGGTACGACGATCGTGCCGGCGCGGGCGAGCGCCTCCAGGCCGTACGGGGCGGAGAGGGTCAGGCCGCCGGTGGTGGCCAGCGGACCGTCCTCCCCGGCGCAGACCAGCAGGCGGTAGCGGGGCACCCCGGCGTCCTGGCGGTCCACGCCGAAGACGGAGAGCGGGATGGAGCTCTCGAAGATCGGGGCGCCGCCGAAGATCAGTACCGCGACGGTCTCCCGGCGGCGCCGGCCGGACAGCTTGCGCGGGGCGGAGGCCGTCACCGGGGTCGGGGAGCCGTTCGCGCCGGGCCCGCCGTGGCCCAGCGGGCCGTGGCCGGAGCCGGCGCCGAGGGCGAGGCCGCCGAGTGGGACGCCGGCCGGCCCGGGGACGGCGGCGCCGTTCATGCTCGGAACGCCGCCGCCGTAGCCGGGGTGGCCGCCGTAGCCCGGGTGGCCGGAATGGCTGGAATGGCCGGGGTGTCCGGGGTGGGCGAGGTGTCCGGGGTGGGCGAGGTGTCCGGGGTGGCTGGAATGGCCCGGGTGTTCGCCGCCGTAGGGCTGACCGGGGCTGACGGCGCCTCGGCTGACGGGCTGTCCGCCGTAGGGAGGCCCGCCGAACGACTGGCCGCCGAGGGGCTGTCCACCGAAGGGCTGGCCGCCGAGGGACTGTCCGCCGAAGGGCGGCTGGGCGCCGAAGGCGGGGTGGCCGCCGTAAGGGGACTGGCCTCCGTAGGGCGCCGTCGCGCCGTGGTCCGGGGTGGCCGGCACCGCACCGTGGCCGGTGCCGCCGCCCGTGCCCGGGGAGGGCGCCGCGGAGTACGAGGAGTGCGGGGCGGCGCCCGAGGTGCCCGGAGTGCCGGAGGTGCGGGTGGTGGCGATCGAGGCGGTGCCAGTGCTTCTCGCGGAGCGACCCGCGTTCCCGGCCGCCGCCTGGCCGCTGTCAGGACCCGCGTCGCTCCTGCTCACCCTGCTCAAGGCGCTCAAGCCCCCTCGGTGGTGTGGTGTGGGTGGTGCGGCACTGCTAGCCAAGATCGAAATCTATCGGGTGGACCATTGCCGTTGTGACAAGTTCACCATCCGACGCTATGTCGACATGGCAATTTGGCGTGATGCATTCGATCACGAAGCGTGGCACCCGTCGACCTTTCTGGGAAGAGGGCCGGGGCAACGGTGGCTGGTTGTCGCGGGGCGGTTCCTGGGGCGCCCGGCTCCGGTGCGCCCGGCCGGCAGGTCTGGGCTGCGGATTTGCCCAAGCGGGAGGGATCGGCGCGAAATTGACCGAAAATCGGCGGTGCACGAGGGGGCGCACGTGGAGAAGTCGTGCGCCTCCCAGGCTTCATCCGGCCAAGCCCGGTACGGCCGAGCCGGGAACCGGACCGCCGGGTTACGGTCCTGCCGTGAACACCGACAGCCGGCTCGAACGGGCCAACGACAACGCCGCCGCCTTCTGGCTCGCCCAAGCCCGGGTCCACGGCTGGCAGTCCCGCACCCGTACGGGACTGACCGCGGTCCGGTGCGCCCGGACCCCGGACGACGCGCACCGCTTCGTGGTGACCCGCCCGTACGACGAACCGGACGCCGTGAAGCGGGAGTTGGCCGATCTGATGGCCGAGTGGTCGACCATACGCTGCACCGTGGAGGACCCGTACGAGGGGCTCGACCTCTCCGGTCTCGGAGCCAGCCGGATGCCGGTCATGCCGGTGATGGTCCGGGACCCAGGGCCGGTCGAGGGGGTCACCGCCGACCTGCCCGCGGTCTCGGAGGCCCACGGGGGCGGCGTCCTGACGGTCGATGAGGCGCGGGACGGCGACAGCTTCGCCGCGGTCGAGCGCGCGATCGTGGAGGGCTTCCCGCTGCCGGCCCGACAGCCCTGGGTCCGTGGTGAGGCCCTTCCGGAACAGCTGCTGGACGTGCCCGGCTGGCGGGCCTGGCTCGGCCGCGTCGACGGCGCGGTGGCGGGCACCTGCCTCACCTACGACGACGGCCGGGCCACCGGCGTGTACTGGGTCGCCACCCTGCCCGACCGGCGGGGCCGAGGAGTGGCCCGGGCCGTCCTCCAGACCGCCCTGGCCCACGCGCACCCGGACCGCCCGGCCACCCTGGTCGCCACCTCGCTCGGCGAGCCGCTCTACCGCAAGCTCGGGTTCGTCGAGCGGGCCCGCACCTGCTGGTGGACCAGTACCTCGGTGGAGCCGACGGGGAGTAGCCGGGGCGGGGTGGCGTAGGGGGAGAGCGGGCGAGGGCGGCGAGGACGGCGAGGATGGGTAGGGGAGCCGGCGGCGGGGCGGGGCGAGGCGGAGTAGGCGGACGGCCGACGGTGGTGCGGGGACGGCGGCGGCGCGGGGCCGGCGGTGGGTGGGCGGAACGGGGTAGGGGCTGAACGGCGTAGGAGCTGAGGGGGGCGGGCGCTACTGGGCGGCCGCCACCGCGGCGGCAGCGGCGCCCTCGGCCCCGGTGCCGCGGGGGATCGCGCGGGTGGTCGCGGCTGCCGTTGTGGTCGGCGTTGCGGCCGTGACCGCCGCCACGGCCGGTGCGGGGCGGAGGCCGTCCGTGGCCGACCCCGGCCTGCCACTGACCCGGGGCCCGGAGCCCGTCCCGGGGTCGGAGCGGCCCTCGGCGATCACGGCAAACCCGCCGGATCGGTTTCGGACACTGCGCCCGCCTGCGGGGACGGGTTCGCCGGCCGTCCCGGCGGTGGCAGGAACGGATGCACTCGGCCCCTCCAGGGCGGCCACCGCGGGACGTGCGCCGGACCGTACGCCGACCAGCGCCGTCGCGCGCACCGGCATCCCCGCTGCCGCCTTCCGGAGCGATCCGTCGGAGCGGACGCCGGGTCGGGACGAGGGCGCGTTCCGCGCGGCGAGCACCTGGCCGACCGCCTCCGGCAGACCGGCCGCCTTCAGCGTCGGCCGGTAACCGCTCTCCGCCCACGGCCGGCCGTGGTGCAGCCAGACGCTGCGCAGTCCGGTCAGTTCGGCGCCGGCGATGTCGGCGGGCGCGTGGTCCCCGATCATCCAGGTGTGTTCGGCCCAGTCCCCGATCGGGGCGACGCCGCACCGCTGGGCGGCCATCTCGAAGATCAACGGGTCCGGCTTGACGCAGTCGGCCTCCTCGGAGATGACCCAGCCGTCGACCAGGGGGCTCAGTCCGGTCCGCCGGATCTTCTCCAACTGCGGCCGGGTGCCGCCGTTGCTGACGATTCCGAGCGTCCACCCGGCGGCCCGGGCGGCCCGCAGCGCCTCGATGTGGCGGGGCGGGCAGTGGATGTGGGAGTTGATGCCGCGTCGGTAGTGCGCAAGCAGGAAGTCGGCGGAGACGTCCAGCCCGTAGCGGCGCCGGACCGCCGACAGTACGGTGCTGCGCGGTACGTAGCCGCCACCGTCGAGGGTGACGAACCAGTCGAGGTCGCCCGGTGGGAGATCGTGTTCGGACAGGAGGTCCTGCGCCCAGGCCCGATAAGCGGCGTCCCGGGGCAGCAGGGTGTTGTCGAGGTCGAACAGGAGCAGGGGCATGCCAAGCATGGTGCCAGCGGCCGCACATATGCACCTGGCAAATGCCAGACGCCGTCGCGAAGCCGTAGGGAGTGGCCGAAACGGCCTCCGGACGCCCGTGGCGGGCGGTGACGCACGGGTCGGCCGGGGCTGTCGGGGCAGGTCGGACGTCACGGTTCGCGACACACCGCAACGGATCGTCGCCGATCCATGACAGTCCGGTCACGGTGTCCCGTGGGGCTGTTGCGCCACCCGGTCCGCTCAGTCAAGCTCCAGGGAACCTCCTTTCCGGAGGGGGCGCGATCGCCTGTCGGCGGGGCGCACTGCCTCGGCCGGCACATCCCCCTTTCGCGGGAACGACGTCGCTCCGGGGCTTTCTCGCTGGGCGGGGCCCCATGCCCGTCGTACTCTGAAAGGAACAGGTCACATACGGTGCTGCGCGGCGCAGACCGACGTCATCCCGTGGGCGGGCCTGCTGCCCGGGCAGCGTTGTTCTCCTCTCCTGTCGGCCCCTCTCCATCGAAGAGCCGTGAGCCATGGCTGGTTTTGAGCCTCCCCGACCGGTTGAACCGGACACGCCTCGCAGCGTGGGCCCGGCCGGTGGGCCTGCCTCCGATCGCTCTGGCGGCCGGGCCGAGGTGCGTGCTGACCGGTGCCGTGACGACCGCGGCGGCGATGGCAGTGACGGCGGCGGCAGCGATGGCAGTGACGGCGGCGGCAGCGACGTGCGTGGTGACGCGCGGGGTGACCGGGGCGACCGGGGCGACCACCTCCGTGATGACGGCCAGGGTTGCAGCAGCAGGGGCGACCGCCGGGACGGCGGCGCGGACGAGCCCGCCGGCGGACGAGCCGACGCGCGCGCCGAGGTCTCGGGCCGCGTCCCGGGCGTACGGGCAGGTGACGACGAGCGAGTCGATGTCGCCGAAGGGGCCGAGGCGGCTGGACCGGCCGGAGCGACCCGCGCGGCCCGGGCTCCTGACGCCGCCCGGCCAGCCGGTGCGGCCCGGCCGACGGAGCCAGGGGAGCCCGTTCCTGGGCGCGACGGCCCGTCCGGCTTGGCACACGTCCTGCGCGGTCTCGCCCGCCGGGGCAACCTCGCCCGCCGGGACCGTCCGGGGCCCCGCCAGCGGCGTGGCGAGTCCCCGGCCGACCCCGCCGGGTCTCCGGTGACGGGCCGCCTGGGCCCGGGCGCCGAGCGTCCGGAGGCGGCGTCCGGTGCGGCCGACCCGCTGGGCGGGCACGCCGAGCCGTCCGGGCAGGACGCCCCGGCGCCGTCCCTCGACCCGGTGTTCCAGCACGGCGTGGTGGTCGGCTTCGACGGCTCGCTGTCGAGCGAGCGCGCCCTCGCCTACGCCGTCGGCATGGCCCGCCGTTCCCAGTGCGGCCTGGTGATCGTGCACGTCGCCAACCGGCTGCCCGCCACGGTCTGGGCCGGCTGCGAGCCGCCCGTCTTCGTCGACCTCCCCGACCACCGGACCGAGGTCCTCGGACTGGAGCTCGCCTGCGCGGACTTCCTCACCGGGGTGCCGTGGATCCTGGTCGAGCGCGGCGGGGACATCTGCCACGAGATCGAGGAGGTCGGCCGTGAGTACGCCGCCGACGCGATCGTCGTCGGCACGACGCACGGCCTGCTCGGCAAGATCTTCGGCTCGGTCTCCGGACGGCTGGCGCGGCGGGCCAACCGCCCGGTGATCGTGATCCCCTGAGGCGTCGTTCCCGAGGCTTCCCTCGAAGCCCCTCGAAGCATCTCCTGAGTCTCCTCCTGATGTCTCCTCCACCGTCGGGCCACCAACTCTCCTCGCGGAGCGGTGCGTTGACTGGCGTTCCGGCCCGGGCGGCGTGGTTCAGGAGGCGACCGTCAGGACGCGGTCGTCACGAACCGACGCCGAGCTCCCGGGCGATGAGCATGCGCTGGACCTCGGACGTGCCCTCACCGATTTCCAGGATCTTGCAGTCGCGCCAGAAACGGGCGACCGGGAATTCGTTCATGAAGCCGTACCCGCCGTGGATCTGGGTCGCCTCGCGGGCGTTGTCGACGGCGGCCTCGGACGAGTACAGCTTCGCGATCGCGGCCTCCTTCTTGAACGGTTCGCCGTGCAGCAGCCGGGAAGCGGCGTCCCGCCAGGCCAGGCGGGAGGTGTGGGCGCGCAGCTCCATGTCGGCAAGCTTGAACTGGATGGCCTGGTTGGCGCCGATCGGCCGGCCGAAGGCCCGGCGCTCGCCGGAGTACTTCACGGATTCGTCGACGCAGCCCTGGGCCAGGCCGGTGGCCAGGGCCGCGATCGCGATGCGGCCCTCGTCGAGGATCCGCAGGAACTGGGCGTAGCCTCGGCCACGCTCGCCCAGCAGGTTGGCCGCGGGAACGCGGCAGTCGGTAAAGGACAGTTCGCGGGTGTCGGATGCGTTCCACCCGACCTTCGAGTACTTCTTCGAGACCTGGAAGCCGGGGGTCCCGGTGGGCACGATGATGGAGGAGATCTCCCGTACAGGCGAGCGGAATTCGCCCTCTTCACTCGAACGAGCGAGCGGTTCGGTCAGTGCGGTGACGGTGACCAGTCCGGTGATGTCGGTGCCGGAGTTGGTGATGAAGCACTTGGTCCCGTTGATGACCCACTCGTCGGTGGCCTCGTCGTACCGGGCCGTGGTGCGGGTCGCCCCCGCGTCCGAACCGCCCTCCGGCTCGGTGAGGCCGAAGGCGCCGAGGAGTTCGCCGGAGGTCAGCCGGGGCAGCCACTCGCGCTTCTGCTCCTCGGTGCCGAAGCGGTAGATCGGCATCGCGCCGAGCGAGACGGCGGCCTCCAGGGTGATCGCCACCGAGGAGTCGACGCGGGCGAGTTCCTCCAGGGCGAGGCCGAGGGCGAAGTAGTCACCGCCCATGCCGCCGTACTCCTCCGGGAAGGGCAGGCCGAAGAGCCCCATCCGCCCCATCTCCCGGACGATCTCGTAGGGGAACTCCTCCCGCTCGTAGAACTCGCCGATCTTCGGCGCCACCACGTCCTGGGCGAACTCGGCGACGGTGCGCCGCAGTTCCTCGTACTCGCTGCTGAGCCTGTGGTCGAGCATGGTGATCCTCCTGGCGCCCGGCCGGGTCGGCCGCGGACGTGAGCGGGGTGACCGGCGCCCGTCGGACGGTATGACGGGCGCACGGTGTGATGGACGGACGGTGTGATGGGCGGATGTCGAGCGGTGCGCGCGGGGCGCGTGGTGCGCGGCACCGGCCGGGTGGTGCGGGCGGCCGGCGCCGGCGAGGGGGCGGACGGGTCAGCCCCCGGTGGAGCCGAGCAGCGCCTGGACGGTGCGGGACGGGCTCGGGCGGCCGAGGCGCTCGGCCATCCAGCCGCTGGTCGTGACGAGGGAGCGCAGGTCGACGCCGGTCCGGATGCCCAGCCCGTGCAGCATCCAGACCAGGTCCTCGGTGGCCAGGTTGCCGGTGGCGCTCTTGGCGTACGGGCAGCCGCCCAGACCGCCCGCCGAGGCGTCGACGGTGGTGACGCCCTCGCGCAGCGCCGCCAGGGTGTTGCTGAGGGCCTGGCCGTAGGTGTCGTGGAAGTGCACGGCGAGCCGGTCGACCGGGACGCCGGCCCGCGCGAAACCCGCCAGCAGGGCGGTGACCTGGCCCGGGGTGGCCACCCCGATGGTGTCGCCGAGGCTCAGCTCCGCGCAGCCCAGCTCCAGCAGTCGCACGCCGTACCGGACCACCTGGTCGACCGGGACGGGCCCCTCCCACGGGTCGCCGAAGCACATCGAGAGGTAGCCGCGGACGGCGATCCCGGCCTCGGTGGCCCGCTCCACGACCGGGCGGAACATCGCCATGGCCTCGTCCGCCGAGCGGTTGAGGTTGCGGCGGGCGAAGGTCTCGGTGGCGCTGGCGAACACCGCGATGTCGGCGGTGCGGTGGGCGAGCGCGCGGTCCAGGCCGCGCTCGTTGGGCACCAGCACCGGCAGCCGCAGCCCGGGGTGGCGCTCCGGCAGGCCGGCGAGCCGGGGGAGCAGCTCCTCGGCGTCGGCCAGCTGCGGTACCCATTTCGGGTGAACGAAGCTGGTGGCCTCGACGGTCCGCAGCCCGGCGGCGGCGAGCCGGGCGATGAACTCGGCCTTGACCTCGACCGGGACCAGGGACTTCTCGTTCTGCAGGCCGTCGCGCGGCCCGACCTCGTGGATCCGGACCTCCTCGGGCAGCCCGGGGGCGCGGACCGGATCGGGCAGGCCCAGGTCGAGGGCGTCGGGCTCGCGGGCGGGGGCGGTCACGACCGGACCTCCGCGGGCTCGGCGGGGGCGGTCGCCGGTGCGGCCGGGGCGTCCTCGACCGGGGTGACCACGACCAGCAGGTCCTCCATCGCGACGGTGGCGCCGGCGGTGGCCCGCAGTTCGGCCACCACGCCGTCGTGCGGTGCGGCGATCACGTGTTCCATCTTCATGGCCTCCAGCACGAGCAGGGGCTGTCCCTTGCGGACCGTCTCGCCCGCCGTGGTCTTGACGACGGTGACGGTGCCGGGCATCGGGGCGGTCAGGGCACCGTGGTGCGCGCCGGCCCCGGCGGCGCTCTCGACGACCGGGTCGTAGGCGTGCAGCGGCCAGGCGTCGCCCTCGACGCCGAGCCAGGTCACCGGTCCGGCGGCGAGGCCGGGGGTGGCGTCGGTGGCCAGCGAGAAGGTGGTCCGGAGGCCGTCGACGGTCAGGTGCAGCCGGTCGCCGGCCAGGGTCGCGCGGGCGCGGTGCGCGGGGCCCTCGTCGAGCCGGAGCTCCACCTCGCGGGTGGACCCGGCGGAATTGTCAGTGGTATCGGCTACGTTGCCCGCAGTGATCGAACGGACGCGCACCGCCACCGGATCCTGGCCGGGGGTACGGAGTCGGTGGGTGGTCCAGGCGGGGGTGCCGCCCAGGCGCCAGCCGGAGGGAAGGGAGAACGGGTCGGTCCAGCCGCCGGGGTCGGCGGTCGGGGTGAGTTCCAGGTGCCGTGCCAGCGCGGCCGCGTAGTAGAGGAGGTGAGCGGGCGACGGCGGTTCGGCCGCCGCGGGCGCGTCCGGGGTGGTCGCGTTCGCGGGGGAGTACGGCGCGGTGAGCAGGGCCGGCTGCTCCTGGGCCGTCCGCTCCACCAGGCCGGTGTCCAGCCGGCCGGCGGCGACCTCGGGGTGTGCGAGCAGCCGGCGCAGGAAGCCGGTGTTGGTGGTGACGCCCAGGATGCGGGTGTCGGCCAGTGCCGCGCGCAGTCGGCGCAGCGCGGTCGGGCGGTCGGGCCCGTACGCGATGACCTTGGCGAGCATGGGGTCGTAGGCGCTGGTGACGACGGTTCCGGGGGCCACCCCGGAGTCGACGCGGATGCCCTCGCCCCGGGGCTCGTCCAGGGTGAGGATGCGGCCGCCGGTGGGCAGGAAGTCCCGTTCCGGGTCCTCGGCGCAGATGCGGGCCTCGATGGCGTGGCCCTGGAAGGAGATGTCGGACTGGGTGAAGGAGAGCTTTTCACCGGCGGCGACGCGTAGCTGCCACTCGACCAGGTCGAGCCGAGCCGAGTCGGCCCCGACCGCGACGGCGAGTTCGGTGACGGGGTGTTCCACCTGGAGACGGGTGTTCATCTCCATGAAGAAGAAGTCCCGCACCCCCTCGGAAGCGGGGGCGGGGGCGTCCGGGTCGATGCCGGGGACGATGAACTCCACGGTGCCGGCGCCGGTGTAGCCGCAGGACTCCGCGGCGCGGACGGCCGCGGCGCCCATCGCGGCGCGGGTCTCGGCATTGAGGAGAACGGAGGGAGCCTCTTCGATCAGTTTCTGGTGGCGGCGCTGGAGGCTGCACTCGCGCTCGCCGAGGTGGACGGTGGTGCCGTGGGCGTCGGCGAGCACCTGCACCTCGATGTGGCGCGGCCGGTCGACCCAGCGCTCCAGCAGCAGGGTGTCGTCGCCGAAGGCGGTGCGGGCGACACGGCGGGCGGCGGCGATCTCGGTGGGCAGGTCGGCGCGGTCCCGTACGAGGCGCATGCCCTTGCCGCCGCCGCCGGCGGACGGCTTAAGCAGCACCGGGTAGCCGATCTCGTCGGCGGCGGCGACGAGTTGCTCGTCGGTGGGCGCGGTGGCCTGGCTGCCGGGCACCACCGGGACGCCGGCGACCCGGACGGCCTCCTTGGCGTTGATCTTGTCACCCATCAGCTCGACCGCACCGGGAGGTGGTCCGATGAAGACGAGGCCCGCGTCGGCGCAGGCGCGGGCGAAGCCGGGGTTCTCGGCGAGGAAGCCGTAACCGGGGTGGACGGCCTGGGCGCCGGTGCGGCGGGCGGCGGCCAGGATCTGGTCGGTCCGCAGGTAGGTCTCGGCCGCCGAGCTGTCGCTGCGGTCGGCCGGGCCGAGCCGGACCGCGACGTCGGCCTCGCGGACGTGCGGCGCGTCGGCGTCCGCGTCGCTGAACACGGCGACCGAGCGGACGCCGAGCCGCCGCAGGGTGCGGATCACCCGCAGGGCGATCTCGCCGCGGTTGGCGACCAGAACTGTGTCGAACATGGGAGGCGTTCCTCCGGGTCGAGGGGAGCCGTACGAAGGAGGTGGCGGTGGGCGGTCGGGGCGCCGGCCCGGGTGGGCCGGCGCCGAGGACGGTCCCACCCGGGAGGCGGGCCGTCGCGTCCGGAAGGGAGGGATGGCGGACGCGGGGGTGACCGGAGGCGGGATCACATGCGGAAGACGCCGTACGGAGCGGGCGGTGCCAACGGGGCGTTGGCGCAGGCCGTGAGCGCGAGACCGACGACGGTGCGGGTGTCCATCGGGTCGATCACGCCGTCGTCCCAGAGCCGGGCGGTGGCGTAGTAGGCGTTGCCCTGACGCTCGTACTGCTCGCGGACGGGGCGCTTGAACTCCTCCTCCGCCTCGGCCGGCCACTGCTCGCCGTGCGCCTCCAACTGGTCGCGGCGGACGGTGGCGAGGACGGAGGCCGCCTGCTCGCCGCCCATCACGGAGATCTTGGCGCCCGGCCACATCCACAGGAAGCGGGGTGAGTAGGCCCGACCGCACATCGAGTAGTTGCCGGCTCCGTACGAGCCGCCGATCACCACGGTCAGCTTCGGGACGCGGGTGCAGGCGACGGCGTTGACCATCTTGGCGCCGTTCTTGGCGATTCCGCCCGCCTCGTACTGCCGGCCGACCATGAACCCGGTGATGTTCTGGAGGAAGAGGAGGGGGATGCCGCGCTGGTCGCACAACTCGATGAAGTGGGCGCCCTTGAGGGCCGACTCGGAGAACAGCACGCCGTTGTTGGCGACGATGCCGACCGGGTGGCCGTGGATCCGGGCGAAGCCGGTGACCAGGGTCGAGCCGTACTCCGCCTTGAACTCGGCGAACCGGCTGCCGTCCACCAGGCGGGCGATCACCTCGCGCACGTCGTAGGGCGTGCGCGGGTCGACCGGCACGGCCCCGTACAGGCCCACCGGGTCGACCGCCGGCGGCTCGACCGGGGTGAGCGGCCACGGCCTGGCCTCGCGCGGGCCGAGCCCGGCGACGATCGTGCGGACGATGGAGAGGGCGTGGGCGTCGTCCTCGGCGAGGTGGTCCGTCACGCCCGAGGTGCGGGAGTGCAGGTCACCGCCGCCCAGCTCCTCGGCGGTGACCACCTCGCCGGTGGCGGCCTTCACCAGCGGCGGGCCGCCCAGGAAGATCGTGCCCTGGTTGCGGACGATCACGGCCTGGTCGCTCATCGCCGGGACGTACGCGCCGCCGGCCGTGCACGAGCCGAGCACGGCGGCGATCTGCGGGATGCCCGCGGCGGAGAGCCTGGCCTGGTTGTAGAAGATCCGCCCGAAGTGGTCGCGGTCCGGGAAGACCTCGTCCTGCATCGGGAGGAAGGCGCCGCCGGAGTCCACCAGGTAGACGCAGGGCAGCCGGTTCTCCAGCGCGACCTCCTGGGCGCGCAGGTGCTTCTTCACCGTCATCGGGTAGTAGGTGCCGCCCTTGACGGTGGCGTCGTTGGCGACCACCACCACCTCGCGCCCGGCGACCCGGCCGATGCCGGCGATCACGCCGGCCGCGGGGGCGGCGCCGTCGTACATCCCGTCGGCGGCCAGCGGGGCCAGCTCCAGGAAGGGGGAGGCCGGGTCGAGCAGGGTGTCCACCCGGTCGCGGGGCAGCAGCTTGCCGCGGGCGGTGTGCCGGGCGCGGGCCTTGGCGCCGCCGCCCAGGGCGGCCGCGTCGAGCTTCGCGCGCAACTCGGCGACCAGGGCCCGGTGCGCCTCGGTGTTGGCGCGGTAGGCCTCGGAGCCCGGGTCGACGGAGCTGCCGAGCCGGGGGGCCGGTGCGGCGGCCGCGGACGGTGCGGTACCGGGCGCCGCCGTGCCGGTCGCTGCGCTGAGCCGGCCACCGGTGGGTGTGCCGGCGGTTGAGATGACCATTCCCAAGAGCTCCCTTGCCCTCGGCACCAGGTGGGCAGCCGGGTGCGTCCGCCCGTGATCGCCACGTTAATTAACGTTAACTTACGCGCCCAGGTTAACGGCCGATAACCCGACTGTCTACGATGGGCGGCATGCCGAACGTCCCCACCGCCTCCGCGCTCCCCCGTCGCGACCAGATCCGCCGCGAGGCCGCGAGGCTGTTCGCCGCCCGGGGCTTCCTGGGTGTGGGCGTGGACGAGATCGGCAAGGCGGTCGGGATCAGCGGGCCCGGGCTCTACCGCCACTTCGCCGGCAAGGACGCGATGCTCGCGGACCTGCTGATCGGCATCAGCGAGCGGCTGCTGGAGGAGGGGCGCCGCCGCGCGGGCGGCGGTGAAGGCCCGGTCGCCGCGCTGGACGCGCTGATCAGCGGCCACGTCGACTTCGCCCTGAACGACCGGGACCTGATCACCCTGCACGACCGCGAGCTGCTGAACCTCAAGGAGGAGGACCGGCGCACCGTCCGCCGACTCCAGCGCGGCTACGTCGAGCTGTGGGTGGACGTGGTCCGGCAGGCCTACCCGCCGCTGGCCGACCCCGCCGCCGAGCCGGTGGCGCGGGCCGCCGTGCACGCCGTCTTCGGCCTGATCAACTCGACCCCGCACAGCCTCGGCCCGAACCCCGACCAGGGCGAGCGCGCCGCCCTCCAGCGCGACGGCATGGCCGCCCTGCTCCACACCCTCGCCCACGGTGCGTTCGCGGCGGCCGCCGACTCCGCGGCCGACTCCGCCCTCCGCCCCGTCGACGGCTCGGCGCCCACGGGGGCCTGAGCCCCGCCCCCCGGCTTCCGCCCCGGTGCCGGGTTCGGCAGCCGCCCGTCCCGAGGCCTAGTCCCCAGGGACGATGCTCGCCCATCCCTGGCCGCTGGCAGTCGTGAGCACCGTCGGCGACCCTGGAGAAGGCCGGGGGAGAGCGGGCCGTGCGCGCGTTCGACCGGGAATCAGCGCAGGTCCCAGGCTGTTGGCCAGTCCGCCGGACCGGACGATCCGGGCTGCCCCGGCCCGCCCCGAACCCCTCCGGGCCGGAAACGCCGTGGCGGCCACCCGACGAAATGGTTAGCATCCCTAAATATGCCTGAGACTCACGGATCCACGGTGGAGCAATCCCCGAGCGGCCCCCCGGCCCCCGGCCCGACCCCGGAGGTCCCCGTCGACAGCCCGCAGCCCGCCGTCGAGAACGCCGAGGACGCCGAGAACGCCGCCAAGAGCGCCGAGAACGCTGCCGAGAGCGCCGAGCCCCCCGCCGCGCCCACCCCCGCGAGCGCCGAGGGCGCCGCGAACACCGAGTCGGCCGGCTGGCTGCGCCGTCTGGTCGGCTACAGCTGGCGGTCCCGCCGCAGCCTGCTGCTGGCCTTCGGCGCCTCGCTGCTCGGCATGGCCGTCACCGCGCTGGTGCCCCTGGTCACCAAGCTGATCATCGACGACGTCATCGTCGCCCACACCCGCTCGCTGGCCCCCTGGGCGGTGGTGCTGCTGCTCGCCGCCCTCGTGGTCTTCGGCTGCACCCAGGTCCGCCGCTACTACGGCGGCCAGCTCGCGGTCGACGTCCAGCACGACATGCGCAGCGACCTGTTCCGCTCGCTCGGTCGGCTCGACGGCCACCGCCAGGACCGGCTGGACACCGGTCAGGTGGTCGGACGCGCGACCTCCGACCTCCAGCTGGTCAACGGCCTGCTCTCGATGCTGCCGATGATGACCGGCTACCTGCTGATGTTCGTCATGTCGCTGGTCGTGATGGTCTGGCTGTCCCCGCCGCTCACCCTGGTCGCCCTGGTCATGGCCCCCGCGCTGTGGTGGGTCTCGGTGCTCAGCCGCAAGCGCCTCTTCCCCGCGACCTGGGCCGCCCAGCAGGAGGCGGCCGCCGTCGCGGGCGTGGTGGACGGCGCGATCGGCGGTGTCCGCGTGGTCAAGGGCTTCGGCCAGGAGGCACAGGAGCTCGACAAGCTGGAGACGGCCTCCCGCAACCTCTTCGCGGCCCGGCTCCGGTCGATCAGGCTGAACGCCCGCTACAACCCGGCGATGCAGGCGATCCCGGCGCTCGCCCAGGTCGGCGTCCTGGCCTTCGGCGGCTGGCTGGCCGTCGACGGCCGGGTCACGCTCGGGACCTTCGTCGCCTTCTCCACCTACGTCGCCCAGATGACCGGCCCGGTGCGGATGCTGACCATGGTCATCACCGTCGGCCAGCAGGCCCGGGCCGGCGTCGAGCGCGTCCTGCAGCTGATCGACGAGCGCCCGCTGGTCCAGGAGCGCCCGGACGCCCGCACCCTGGACCTCGCCCACGGCGGCACCCCGAGCGGCGCCCCAGCGAACGGCGCCCCGGCGAGCGACACCCCGGACGGCGCCCCGACGAGCGGCGTCCCGAGCGGCGCCCCGACGAGCGGCGTCCCGGCGAACGGTGCCCCGGCGAACGGTGCCCCCGCCCGCACCACCGTCGGAGCGCGGACCCCGGACGTCGCCCTGGAGTTCGACCAGGTCGAGTTCCGCTACGACCCCGAGCACCCGGCCCCCGTCCTGCACGGCCTCAGCCTGAAGCTCGCCCCCGGCGAGACCCTCGCCCTGGTCGGCGCCTCCGGCTCCGGCAAGTCGACGGTGGCCCAGCTGGTGCCCCGCTTCTACGACCCCGCCGCCGGCACCGTCCGCCTCTACGGCCACGACCTGCGCGACCTCACCCTGGACTCGGTCCGCGCGACGGTCGGCATCGTCCCCGAGGAGAGCTTCCTCTTCTCCGAGTCGGTCCGCACCAACATCGCCTACGGCCGCCCGGACGCCACGGACGAGCAGGTGGTCGCCGCCGCCCGCGCCGCCCAGGCCGACGAGTTCGTCCGCGCGCTGCCGGACGGCTACGACACCAAGGTCGGCGAGCAGGGCCTGACCCTCTCCGGCGGTCAGCGCCAGCGCATCGCCCTGGCCCGGGCGATCCTCACCGACCCCCGGATCCTGCTGCTGGACGACGCCACCTCGGCGGTGGACCCGCAGATCGAGGCGGAGATCCACGACGCGCTGCGCTCGGTGATGACCGGCCGCACCACGCTGCTGATCGCCCACCGCCGTTCGACCCTCCAGCTCGCCGACCGGATCGCCGTCCTGGAGCGCGGCCGACTGCTGGACCTCGGAACGCACGAGGAACTCGAAGCCCGATGTCCCCAGTACCGGGCCCTGATCACCGACCCCGAGGCCGGTCGCACCGGCCACCGGCCCACCCCCGAAGCGGCCTCCGGCGAACCGGTGCCCGCCGAACCGGCACCCGTAGCGGTGCCCGCCGGACCGGCACCCGTAGCGGTGTCCGCCGGACCGGCGACCGAACAGCGGACCGCCGCCCCCGAACTCCCCACCCCCGCCCTGGCCAAGGCCGCCCGCACCGCCGACGCCGAGCTGCTGGACAAGGTCGCGGCGCTCCCGCCCGCCTCCGACACCCCGGCCGTCCCCCGTGCCGAGGCCGAGGCCGGCGATCCCGACTTCACCCTGTGGCGTCTGCTGCGCCCGTTCCGCGGCCCGCTGCTCATCGCCCTCCTGCTGGTCGCCCTGGACGCGGCGGCCGGACTGGTGCTGCCGGTGCTGATCCGGCACGGCATCGACGAGGGCGTCCGCAAGGGCCTGATGACCGGCGTCGCGGTGGCCTCGCTCACCGCACTCGTCGTGGTCCTGCTGGACTGGGTGGTGCAGGGCGCCGAGAACCGGGTCAGCGGCCGCACCGGCGAGCGCGTCCTCTACACGCTCCGGCTCAAGATCTTCGCCCACCTCAACCGGCTCGGCCTGGACTACTACGAGCGCGAGCTGACCGGCCGGATCATGACCCGGATGACCACCGACCTGGACTCGCTGACCTCCTTCCTCCAGACCGGCATGGTCACCGCCGTGGTCAGCCTGCTGACCTTCGCCGGGATCTTCGCCGCCCTGCTGATCATCGACGCCGGCCTGGCCCTGGTGGTCTTCGCCGTCCTGCCGCTGCTGGTGATCGCCACCCTGGTGTTCCGCAAGAAGTCCAGGGACCAGTACGAGCGCTCCCGCGACCTGATCAGCGCCGTCAACGCCGACCTCCAGGAGAACGTGGCCGGCATGCGGATCGTCCAGGCCTTCCGCCGCCTGGACACCAACACCGACCGCTTCGTCGCCCGCGGCATCGCCTACCGCGAGGCCCGGGTCCGGGCCCAGCTCTACATCTCGCTGTACTTCCCGTTCGTCCAGTTCCTCTCCAGCGTGGCCGCCGCGCTGGTGCTGATCGTCGGCGCCGCCCGGGTCGACGCCGGGACGCTGACGGTCGGCGCGCTGGTCGCGTACCTGCTCTACATCGACCTGTTCTTCGCGCCGGTCAACCAGCTGTCCCAGGTGTTCGACGGCTACCAGCAGGCCTCGGTGGGCCTCGGCCGGATCCGCGAGCTGCTGCGCACCCCGACCACCACCGCCGAGGCGGCCGACCCGGTGCCGGTGGCCAAGGGCCTGCGCGGCGAGATCTCCTTCGAGGGGGTCGGCTTCGCCTACAACGGCGGCGCGGACGGCGCCCCGACCGTGCTGAGCGGCGTGGACCTGCACATCCCGGCCGGGCAGACGGTGGCGCTGGTCGGCGAGACCGGCGCCGGCAAGTCGACGCTGGTGAAGCTGGTCGCCCGGTTCTACGACGCGACGGAGGGCACCGTCCGGGTGGACGGGGTCGACCTCACCCGCTACGACCTGGCGCAGTACCGCCACCGGCTGGGCGTGGTGCCGCAGGAGGCGTACCTGTTCGCGGGCACGGTCCGCGAGGCGATCGCGTACGGCCGGCCGGACGCCTCGGCGGCCGAGGTGGAGGCGGCGGCCCGGGCGGTCGGCGCGCACGACATGATCGTCCGGCTCTCGGGCGGCTACGACCACGAGGTGGCCGGCCGCGGCCGCAACCTCTCGGCGGGCCAGCGCCAGCTGATCGCGCTGGCCCGGGCCGAGCTGGTCGACCCGGACATCCTGCTGCTCGACGAGGCCACCGCGGCGCTCGACCTGGCCACCGAGGCGGTGGTCAACCAGGCCGCGGACCGGCTCAGCGGCGGCCGGACCACCCTGGTCATCGCCCACCGCCTGACCACCGCCGAGCGCGCCGACCGGGTGATCGTGCTGGACCACGGCCGGGTGGTCGAGGACGGCACCCACGCCGAACTGCTCGCCCGGGGCGGCGCCTACAGCCGGCTCTGGCAGGCGTTCATCGCCGACGGCCACCCGGCGGTCGAGGCCGTCGCCGCCGGATAGGGCCGCGCCGCACCTGCCCGCGAACCGCCCGGCGGTCCGTCACGCACGTACGGTCACGGACCGTCAGGCGGCGATCAGCGAGGCCAGCAGCCCCGAGGCGTCGATCCCGCGCGGCAGGTCGCTCACCTGCCCGTCCCCGACCTCCACCACCCGCCAGCCGGAGCCGTCCGCCCGGCTGGCGAGGTCGGTGGTGACGAAGCGGCAGCCGAGCCGGCGGACCAGCGCCGGGACACCGGTGAGGTCGGGCTCGACGGCCCAGCGCGGGGCGTCCGGGTGCGGCCCGACCAGGACGGCCCGGCCGTCCAGCCACCACACCCGGGCCTCCACGGCCCGCCCGCCGCCCGCCGGTGAGCCGCCGTCCGCACCTTCGGGGCCGGCCGCCCCGGCCACCCCGCCCGCCGCGTTCGCGCCGCCCGCGCCCGGCCCTCTCACCGCGCCGACCGCGACCGGCCCTCCCACCGGGACGCCCGCGCCCTCGAACTCCTCGTACCGCCGCAGCACCACACCGCCGGCCAGGAACTCGCCCTGCAGCTCGACGAACCGCTCCACCACCCGGCCGACGGCCGCCAGGTCGGCCAACTCGGGTACGTAGCAGGCCTCGTGCCACTCGTGCTTGCGCGACTTCACGTAGTCCTTGACGACGGCCGGCCCCTGCCCGCCGAGCCGGGCCACGGCCTGCGCCAGCTCGGCCGGCCCGGGCACCACCGGTCCGTCGGACGGGATCCACGCGCTGGCCGGGGTCGCGCCCTCGAACACGTCGTACCAGCCGGGCAGTTCGTGGGCCGCCGCGTACCCGGGCGCGCTGGTCAGCAGGGTGCCGCCGCGGGCGGCGAGCGCGGCGGCGAAGTCGGCGTACCGGGCGGAGGGCAGCATCCACCCCCGGTACCAGAGCGGGCCGCTGTCCCGGGGCACCCGCCGGACGGCCTCCTCGGCCCGCCCGGCGAGCAGTCCGTCGTGGTCGACCAGGTGGTGCTCGCCGCCCAACTCCCGCAGCGTCCGGGCCTCCCAGGCGAAGTGCGGGTCGGGCCGGCGCGGGTTGAGCGGATCGGCGGGGAAGATGATCGCGGGTACGGGCATGGCCGCCAGGGTACGGCCGGCCGACTGGTCCCGCGCCCGCCACGACGGACCGGTCGGCGCCGGCACCCGACCGGAGTGCCGAATCCGCTCGACGCCCCGGGCGGCCGCTGCGAGAGTGACCCGATGCGAAATCTGCTGCGCTTCCGCACCCGCCGGCCGAGGCAGGCCGCCCGCACGGTGGTCCTGGACGAGAACGGCTCGGTCTTCCTGCTCCGCTCGGACAACGACGAGGTCGGCGTGCACTGGACCATGCCGGGCGGCGGCCTGGAGCCGGGCGAGACCCCGTGGGACGGAGCCCGGCGTGAGCTGTGGGAGGAGACGGGCTGGAGCGACCTCGAACCCGGCCCGCTGCTCTGCACCTGGGAGCACGACTTCACCTGGCACGGCACCCCGGTCCGCCAGTACGAGCACATCTACCTCACCGGCGGACCGCACCGCGGCCCGGTCGGCGACGTCAGCGCGGTGCACGCCGTCGACCGGATCCTGGACTGGCGCTGGTGGACCCCGGCCGACCTCGCCGACGGGAACGCCGACGCGCTCTGGCCGCCTGCGCTGCCGGAGCTGCTGGACGGGGTTCGCGCGGGCTGGGCCGTGGACGGGCGGTCGCCGGTGCCCGTCGACCTCGGGTACGTCCCGAACGCCCCGTCCACCCGCCGGGCCCGCTAGAACTGCCGGGCCCGCTGGTCTGCCGGTCCCACCAGCCCGCGCGGCCCGTCGCTCGAAGGCGGCTGAACGCTGTTGAACGCGTCTGAACGCGGCTGAACGCGGCTGAACGGCGCCCACCGAACGGCCGTGCGCCCGGCGGATGAGCGCGCGCCCGGTGGAACGGCTACGCGCTCCGGCCGCGCCGGGGCCGCCCGGGCGGGGCGGGCTCCCAGCCGTGCAGCTCCAGCTCCCGGTCGTGCAGCGCGGCGGGATTCATCAGCACCGTCAGCCGGGCGCCGACCAGTTGCTCGAAGCCGAGCCCGGTCGCGGACAGCAGCTGGTCGGTCGACACCGAGACGGCGATGGCGGGCCGCCAGGAGGGCAGCACCACCAGGCAGGTGCCGCGGCCGACCCGGATCGCCCGGGCCACCACCCGGACCGGTGCGCGCTCCTCCGGCCGGCCGGAGGCCTCGGCCGGCTCGGAGCTGCCGCCGATCAGGATGCCGAGCGGCGGTTCGGCCCACGCGGCCCCGGCCGAGGGGGCGGTGGCGAAGACACCGGTCGGGTCGGAGCCCCCGACGCCGGTTCCGGTTCCCGCTCCGAACGACGGCACCCGCGCCGGTGCTCCCGCCGCACCGGCAGGGGAGTCCGGCCATCCGGAGGGACCCGGCAGGCCCGTTCCGGTCGGGCCGGACGCGGCCGTCTCCCGTGCGGTCGCCTCCTGCCCGGTCTGGGCGGTTTGCGGGTGCATCCGGCGCAGTCGCCGGGAGGGCGACGGCCGTCGGGACACCAGGATCCGCGACTCCTCGCGCACCGGACGCGGTGCCGGCACGGACGGTCCGCCGTCGGACGGCGCGGCGGCGGACCCGAAGCGGACGAATCCGGCCTCGGCGCCACCCCCGTCCGGTCCGCCGAGGGTGTCGGGTGCTGCGGCGGCACGGCCGGTGGAAGCACCGGGCACGGTCGGACCGCCCACGGCCTCCGCGTCCGTGTCGGTGTCCGCCTCGGCGTTCGCGTCCCCGCCGAGCAGGGCCCGCACCTCGGCGACCGGTCGGCGGCACGCCTCCGCCAGCTCGGCGACGGAGCGGCCCCGGGCGTGCGCGGCCCGCAGCCGGTCGGTGAACGCCGCCCGCAGCCGCGCGGTGGTCGGGTCGCCGCCGGTCGGGTCGCCGTCGGCCTCCGGGCCGGGCGCGGGCGGGCCGGGCGGAACGGGCGGACCAGGCGGCGCCTCCGCGTCGTACCGGCTGCGCGGCTGCGGAACCGAGTCGTGGCGCGGCGCGCCGCCCTGGCGCACCGCCCCCTCCGGGGTGCCGGGCGCGGCCGCACCGGGCTCGGCGGCGGTCGCGATCGAGCACACCGGGACGGCCGCGGCGGGCGGGCCGGCCTCGGCGGGCGGCGGCGACGATCCGGCGCTGTCCCCGGGCGGGACGGGCAGGGACGGGTCGGTTACGGCGGGGTGGAGCGAGGTCATCTGCGGGCCCTTCGGGGAACGGTCCCGACGATCCTCCCGCACCACGCGATCAGCTCCAAGCGTCGAACCCGATGGTGTGCGCGACACCACCGGGGCAGCGCCGCGGTACCACCGAGTAGCACCGAGACCTCACCGCGACACCGTCACGGCACCACCGCCACGCCGCTGCGGGACCGCCCCGGAGTCACCCGGGGATGGTCCAAGACCGCGCCCGGCGAACACCGTTGCCCCGGCACGGGGCCGACGCCCCCGTGCCGCCCGGCGCTCCGGCCCCGAGCCCCGCCCCGCCGGGTAGGATCAACTGCCGGGTGCGACAAAGCCCTTGAGGTCGGCGAGCACCGCGTTCGCGGCCATGACGCCGAGCCCGAGGAACCAGGTCTCGTCCGAAACCGGCCGGGCCTGACCGGACTTGACCGCGCCGAGCGTCTTCCAGAGCGCGCCGCCCAGCACCGCGTCCTGGTTGGTCGAGCTGGGGCTGCCGTACACGCCGTAGAAGATCCAGTCGGCGTCGGCCTTGTCGATCTGCTCCGGGCTGACCTCCACCGCGAGCTCCTTGACCCGCTCGATCTCGGGCTGCGGCAGCGGCACGTCGGTGAGGATGGTGCCGATGAAGGAGAGCTCGGCGTAGAGCCGGGTCCGGCCCGGCATGAAGCGCAGCGGCGTGATGGTGGGCCGCTTGTCGCCGAGCTTCGCGCCGATCGCCGCGGCCGCCGCCTGGTACGCGTCGAGCTGCGCCCTGGCCTCGGCCTCCAGGCCGAACGCACTCGCGTTGAGCAGGAAGTTCTGCTTCCAGGGGTAGCCGGGGCGCAGCGCGAAGACGGTCGGCGCGATCTTGGACAGCTGCGCGTACTGGTCCTGGGCGCGCAGCTGGCTGCCGAGGATCAGGTCCGGCTTGAGCGCGGCGATGGCCTCCAGGTTGAGGCTGTTGATGGTGCCGACGGCGGCGGGGCTGCCGGCCTTGTCCTTGAGGTAGGACGGCAGGGACTTGGACCCGTCGGTGTGCACGACGCCGACCGGCTGGATGCCGAGGGCGACGACGTTGTCGAGCTCGCCGGTGTCCAGCACCACGACCCGGGTGGGCCTGGCCGGGATGACGGTCTCGCCCATCGCGTGCTTGAGGGTGCGCGGGTAGACGCCGGGGGCGGCGTCGGTGCCGAAGCCCTTCATCTTCTCGATCACGGCGGCGTAGTCGTCGCCGCCCTGCTTGACCGACTTCTGGTTCGGGGAGGAGCCGCCGGCGGCCGGGGTCGAACCGCCGCTGCCGCCCGATCCGCCCGATCCGCCCGAGCTGCCGCAGGCGGTGAGCAGTCCGCCGAGGCCGAGCACCGCGCCGCCGGCGAGGCCCGCGGTGAGGAAGCGGCGGCGGCCGGGGGTGCGGGGGGAGAGGGTCAGCTCGTCGGAGGTGGGGGGCACGCGACGCTCCGTTCACGGGTCGAGATTAGGTTAGGCAAACCTATCCGATCTCCAGGGGGGTGCCACCCGGACCCGCCAGCGCCCGAGGGACGAACCGGAGCGAACCTTGGCAAAAGGGAGAAATTTCCTTGACCAAACTCCTTTGAAACAAAGGTACATGGGTTTACTTGCCGTTAATACATCCCCCCGCCTGGCTTCCATGGGAACGAATCGAAACACGTGGTTGAGATCACCAAGGGTTGGTCTACTCAACCTTCCGTGCCCGCATCTAGGGTGCGCTGGTGTTTGATCAGCAGCTCTCAGAGCACACGAGCAGCGGCCGGGCAATGGCGCCCGGCGCTCCGCAGGGTGCCCCGGTCAGTGGCATCAGTGGTGGGGTCCCCGTCGATCAGGGGACCGCTGGGGGAGCGGGGGACAAGGGTCTACGGGGCGGTTCCGTCGGCCTGTTGAGCAGTGTGGTGCTGGGCGTCTCGACGGTCGCCCCGGTCTACTGCCTGACCGCCACACTCGGCCCGACCGTCACCGCGGTCGGGGTCCAGATGCCCGCGGTGTTCCTCGCGGGCTTCCTGCCGATGCTGCTCGTCGCGTTCGCGTACAAGGAGCTGAACAAGGACTTCCCGGACTGCGGCACGTCCTTCACCTGGGGCGTCCGGGCCTTCGGCCCCCGGGTCGGCTGGATGGCCGGCTGGGGCCTGACGGTGGCGACCATCATCGTGCTCTCCAACCTGGCCGGGGTCGCGACCGACTTCCTGTACCTGATGCTCGGGGAGATGACCGGCAGCGGCTGGGTCACCGAACTCGACCAGAACAAGGCCGTCCACCTGCTCACCGTGGTCCTGCTGATCGCCGGCGCCACCGCGATGAGCTACCGGGGGATGACCGCCACCAAGTGGTTCCAGTACAGCCTGGTCGGCCTCCAGCTGGCCGTGCTGCTGCTCTTCTCCGTCATCGCCGTCGGCAAGGCCGCCTCCGGCGACCTGCCCGACTCGATCGGCTTCTCCCTCTCCTGGCTCAACCCGCTCGAGGTCGACTCGTTCAGCGCGTTCACCGCCGGGCTGTCGCTGTCGATCTTCATGTACTGGGGCTGGGACACCTGCCTGACCATGAACGAGGAGACCCAGGGCAGCGCCAAGACCCCCGGCCGCGCCGCGATGATCTCCATGGTCACCCTGGTCGGCTCGTACCTGCTGGTCGCGATCGCCTCCCAGATGTTCGCGGGCGTCGGCAGCACCGGCAACGGCCTCGGCAACCCGGCCACCGCCGACAACGTCTTCGCCGCGCTGGCCCGTCCGGTGCTCGGCTCGCCGTGGAGCATCCTGCTCTTCCTCGCCGTCGTCGCCAGCGCCGCCGCCAGCCTGCAGACCACCTTCATCCCGGTGGCCCGCACCCTGCTCGCGATGAGCGCCTACCGCGCCGTGCCGCCGCGCTTCGGCACCGTCCACCCGCGCTTCCGCACCCCCGGGTACGCCACCGTCGCGGCGGGCATCGCCACCGCGGTCTTCTACGTCGGCATGAGCCTGATCAGCGAGAACGTCGTCCAGGACACCATCCTGGCGCTCGGTCTGATGATCTGCTTCTACTACGCGCTGACTGCCTTCGCCTGCGTCTGGTACTTCCGCCGCTCGCTGCGCACCGGCGCCCGCGAGCTGCTGCTCAAGGGCGTCGCCCCGCTCCTCGGCGGCGTGCTGCTCAGCGCGGTCTTCCTGCAGACCCTCACCGACGCCTGGGCCCCCGACTACGGCAGCGGTTCGGTCTTCGGCATCGGCTCGGTCTTCGTGATCGGCGTCGGCATCCTGCTGCTCGGCGCCGGGCTGATGACCTGGTACGGCTTCGTCCGGCCGGAGTTCTTCCGCGGCGAGACGCTGCGCAAGGACACCCAGGCGCTGGTCGTGGAGGACTGACACCGTTACTGCGGGGCGCGTGGAGCGCGCTGCACGGGCCTGTGCCGGTGGCCGTCCCAGGACGGCCACCCCGCTCGCCTGACCAGGGCCGTCCGGAATGGGCGGCCCTGTCGCGTTCCACCCTGGCGGAGGTCCGGGACGTGATGGGGGCGGCGATCTGAAGGGCGCTCACCCGTCGGAGCCCGCGGGACCCGGCCGGACAGCGGACCGCGCCCCGCGGACATCGGCCGGTTGACACGGGGGCATATCGTCACCGGGCGGTCGCGGCCACGGCGCGACCGCCCGCACCCCGCTCCCGCGCCCGAAAGGTGGCCCGGCCCATGGACCAGCACCCGACCGCACCCGGCCAGGGGCTGACCCGCCCGCCGCACCTGCGCCCCGGCGACCACATCGCCGTCGTCGCTCCCAGCGGCCCCGTCGACGCCGAACGCCTCACCGCCGGATGCGCGATGCTCCGCTCCTGGGGACTGCGCGTCACCGTCGCCCCGCACGTCCTCGACACCCACCCCGCCCTCGGTTACCTGGCCGGCACCGACGCCGACCGCGCCGACGACCTCCGGTCCGCCTGGCTCGACCCCACCGTCGACGCCGTCATCTGCGCCCGCGGCGGGTACGGCGTGCACCGCATCGTCGACCTGCTCGACTGGACCGCGATGCGCGCCGCCCGACCCAAACCCTTCATAGGCTTCAGCGACGTCAGTTCCCTGCACGAGGCCTTCGCCCAGCGGCTCGGCCTCGCCACCCTGTACGGGCCGCTGGCCGCCGGGGCCTCCTTCGTCTCCGACGGCCCGACCGCCGAGCACCTGCGCCGCACCCTCTTCGACCCCGCCGCCGTCACCGTCCTCACCTCGCCCACCGCCGTCCCGCTCGTCCCCGGCCGGGCCCGCGGCGTCACGGCCGGCGGCTGCCTCCACGTCCTCACCGCCGAGCGCGGCACGCCCGCCGCCCGGCCGTCGTACGAGGGCGGCATCCTGCTGCTCGAAGACGTGAACGAGCACCCCTACCAGCTCGACCGGCTGCTCACCCAGCTCCTGCGCTCCGGCGCCCTCGACGGCGTGGCCGGCCTGGCCCTCGGCTCCTGGGAGGGCTGCGGACGGCCCGACCGGGTCCGCGAGGTGATGCTCGACCGGCTCGGCGGGCTCGGCGTCCCCGTCCTCTGGGAGCTGGGCTTCGGCCACTGCCCGTCCACCCTCACCGTCCCGCTCGGCGTCCCCGCCCTGCTCGACGCCGACGCCGGCACCCTCACCCTGGACCTGCCCGCGCTCGCCGACCCACTGAGCACGGTGTTCTGAGTAGGGTGCGGCCATGAACGAGGACCGCCTCACCGCCCTTGCCCTCGGCTTCCTCCGCGGCCCGGGCAGCAACGCCCGTACGATCCTCGGACTTGCCGGCCCGCCCGGCGCCGGCAAGTCCACCCTGGCCCGCCACCTGGTCGCCGAGATCGAGCGCACCGAAGGCCCCGGCACCGCCGCCTACGTCCCGCTCGACGGCTTCCACCTCTCCGGAGCCCAGCTCGACCGCCTCGGCCTGACCCACCGCAAGGGTGCCCCGGCCACCTTCGACGCCCACGGCTACGTCGCCCTGCTGCGCCGCATCGCCGGCGACCGCTTCCAGGACATCTACGTGCCGGACTTCGACCGCACCCTGGACGAGCCGGTCGCCGCGCGCCACGTGGTCCGGCCCCACACCCGGCTCGTCGTCACCGAGGGCAACTACCTCGCCTCCGCCGACGCCCCTTGGCCCGACGCCCGCCGACTACTGCACGAACTCTGGTACGTGCACACCGACGACGACGTCCGCGAGGAGCGCCTGCTCCGGCGGCACCACGAGGGAGGCCGCGACGAGGCCACCGCCAGGCACTGGGTCACCGGCAACGACCACCCCAACGGGGAGTACGTGAAGCCAGGCAGGGCGCTCTGCACCCGGACCGTCTCCGGGACGGGTTTGCCCCTGGCGGCTGACAGGGGTAGTGTTTCCTAGTCGCTCGGCAGGGAGCACCGGACACGCGTCTGCGCGGACGGTCCCGGGGCGGCCAATCCTCTGAAACACCACTTCCCGGTTCGTGCCGGTTGTTCACGCTTTTCCGCGTGACGGCCTGGTGCTTATTCGGCGTGCGCGTTTAATCGGGTTGCGGTCGGATTCGCTTTTCAGAGCGGGGATCGGCTAGAGTTTGGAACGTCGGACGGGGCGTCAAACCCCGGAAGACGCCGGCGAGTTGGATGAACGAAGCCCCGGAAACGGAGCGGAAAACATCTGATAAGCTGGAAACACGAAAGAACGAAGCCCGGAGGGCCTGCTGGAAGGCGGTCCGAAGGAAGCGTCCGTTCCTTGAGAACTCAACAGCGTGCCAAAAGTCAACGCCAGATATGTTGACATCCCCGGCCTCGGTCCTTGTGACTGGGGTTGGAGATTCCTTTTGAAATAACACTAGCGAGGACGCAGTGCGCGGGGCCGCCCTATTCCGGTGGTTGCCGTGCCGCTCAACGCGGGTGTTTCACCCGATTACGGGTAAACATTCACGGAGAGTTTGATCCTGGCTCAGGACGAACGCTGGCGGCGTGCTTAACACATGCAAGTCGAACGGTGAAGCCCTTCGGGGTGGATCAG